>DOUV01000968.1:11106-14540 GCA_003520455.1 Chloroflexota bacterium
GAAGCGATTTCGCCACCAGTATCAAATGTGAACACATCATCGAGTACCCAAAACTGGTAGTCACCTTCGAGGACAAGGCCGGGGAGAGCAATGCCTTCTGCAGGCGAGGGTTCGACGCCAGGCATGTCGTGGCCGTGAGCGAGGAGAATCTATCCATCCGAGAGCGCTCCTCGCTTCCGTTCTTCAATCCATCGGCGGCGTAGGCCGACGCCCGGCGCGCCCTGAGGGTCCCCTTGGGGGGGAGGCCCTACCCCGCAGGGTACGCCCCAAAGCGAGGTGCTCGCCGGGGATCGCCCCTCAGGGCGAAGCGAGGACTCCTCGCCTGGGGAACCCCATAGGGCGTGCCCCCTGACGCAGACCCTGCCTTGGGGGCACGCCTCCAGCCGCGACTTTTGCACCTTTCCAAATGTATCCGACAACCAGCGTGCCCGGAGGGGCACGCCCGGCCGGAGGCGTCCAGCCGCGGTTTCAACCGCCCGGCTCTCGCTATATGACGATGTTCGGATAGAGTCGCCCGCCGAGGATCACCAGAACCGCCATAACGGCGAGCAAGATAACCAGATCCACGCCCACGCCGTAGCTACTCGTCATACCGGTCAACATCAACGCCCGGAGCGCATCCACCTCGTAGGTCAAGGGGTTCATTCGCGAGATCAGCTGCAACCAGCCCGGCATCAATGTGATCGGGTAGATTGCGTTGCTGGCAAAGAAAAGCGGCATCGTCAGCACCTGACCGATCCCCATAAAGCGTTCGCGGGTCTTGACCAGGCAGGCGATAATGAGCGAGAAGGTTGAAAAGAGGGCCGCCCCCAAGAGCACGACGACGAGGACACCTACGAGAGCAGGTAGGTTCCAGTTCACCTTCACATGGAGTAGCAGCGCCAGCAGGTAGATAATCGCCGCCTGGGAAAGCGCGCGCACGCCGGCGGATAGGCCCTTGCCCAGCACAAGTGCCGTCCGCGGCGTGGGACTCGCCAGAAACTTGTGCAAGATGCCCAGATCACGTTCCCAGATCACCGCGATTCCGTGGAAGATGGCAATAAACAGTACACTCTGAGCCAGAATGCCGGGTGTCATAAAGTCGAGGTAGCGCAGATCTCCGGTGGGAATGGCTCGCGTTCGTGTGAATACCTGCCCGAAGACCAGCAGCCAGAGCGCCGGTTGCACGGCCCGCGTGACGAGTTCGGTCGGGTCGTGACGCAGTTTTCGCGCTTCCAGCTCGGCAATGGTCAGGGTTTTGCCGACAAAGCCTGTTACAATCCCGACGGGAGGGGCGACGTAGGACTCCGGCAGACTAGCCAAGCCGCCGTGCGGTACGCCTTGTTCTTGAAGTTTCACGGTAACTCCCACCCGATTCCAAGATATCACCGGTGTAGTGTGCGAACACCTCATTGAGCGTCACACCGTTCCCGCCGATAGAGCGTTTGAGGTCCGTGGGTCTGCCGATGGTCGCCACCTTGCCGCGGTGCATGATCGCGACCCGGTTGCACAGGCTGTCGGCTTCTTCCATGTAGTGCGTGGTCAAGAAGATCGTCGTGCCGTAGTCAGTGCACAGCCGCTCGATGTGCTCCCACACCGCCTTCCGCGCCACCGGATCTAACCCAATGGTCGGCTCGTCCAGGAAGAGGACCTGCGGCCGGTGGAGCATGGACTGGGCGATCTCCAACCGCCGTATCATCCCACCGGAGTAGGTCCGGACGAGGGAATCGGCAGCGGTCGCCAGGCCCATGAAACTCAAGGCCGCCCGTACCCGTGCAGCAATGAAGAACAGAGGCCGGCGGAGGCCTGGCCGTGCGGGATAGTTGGGCTTTGGTGGACAGCGCGGCCTTCAGCGGGCAGGGGCGAACGCCTGGTCAGTGCGTCGCCCCTGATCAGGGGGCGGTCGGGTGGAATTGTCTGGGGGAGAACAACCTGGAATCAATCAGCTACGTCATGGCGGGGCGAAGCGAATCTGGCGGCGGATCTGGAGCATGTCCTGGATCTGAGTGGCGCTGAGGGGCCGATTGCGCCAGGCTTCTAACAACCGGAAGGCGAGGTTCTTGGCTGACCCGACCCCAGCCGGGAAGGCCTGCCGGAACAAACTCCCTTTTTCGATCAACTGGGCGAGCAGGTGAGCGATCTGCAAGAGGAAGTAGAAGATCTTGCTGGCCACCGGGTCGCGGGTGGAGGCGTGCTCCAGGTTGAAACCCCCGTTTTTCTGGACATTGAAGCCTGCATTCTCGATCTTCCATCGAATCCGTCCTCCATGATTGGCCAGGTCAATGGCCTGGTACTTCTGATTGCCCTGAGACCGCAGGGTGAAGTTGGTGATCCACTTGAAACGGGTGGTCTGCGAGGTGCCGTCGGCCCGGGGGGTGCTTTCCTGGCCTTCCAGGACCCCCACCGTGTGGGTTTGGTCTTTGGAATCGACGGAGGTGATATCATTGACCCAGCGATAGTCTTGCTGGATCTCGTTTTGCGGGCCAGTGTGCAAGCGCAGCGAGTTTTCGGAGGCCAACGGCCAGAGGGCAGCGAACTCCTGGTTGAGGTAGGGGATGTCGTCTTGCTGTAACGTGATCAGGTACTTCCAGCCGTAGTCCTCACAGATGGTCATCGTTGGCCCGCCAGCGAAGAGTCCGTCCAGACTCAGGCAGATAGGCAGGCGCGGGAATGCCTGTTTCAATCGCTTGGCTAGCCGGGAGAAGGCGGTGAGTTCGCAGTCCTGCTTGGTCGGGTTCTCCCCCGCGGTCTCGACGAACTCGGTGAGGAGTGAGATGATCAGGCCATTCGGACAGACCAGCTTGGCCTCCAGCACCGGGTGATAGTAGGTGGTCTGACCGTGGTGCGTCACGGTCAGACAATGCGGGCAGTGGCGCTTTGGGAAGGTGAGCCGCCCCGTGCCATCGATGGCGATCACAAAGTAGCGCCCCAGCAACCGATACCGGTCCAAGACCTTCTTGCGGATCAAGGTCCGGCCCAGGTCGGTGACGACGGCCTGGCCCTGGTCGGGGTCGAGCCGGCTAAAGGTCGCGTTGAGGGTGTCGCCATGCGGACACGTGGCGACCCCGAACAAGGCCTGGAAGAGAGCCGCCGCGGCCCCATTGCGGCGCAAGCGGTGGGTCACTTGGCGGCGGGACCCCAGGCGACAGAGGAACAGCAGCGTCCCGCTGAACAACAAGGAAACCAGCGGATAAGTGATGCGGTGCGGGACGCGCGGGTCTTGGACGGGGGCAAACAGAGTGGCCCAGGCACCGAAGCAGTGCTGGGTCGTGACCAGGAACGCTTCCAGCAGGGCGACTTGCTCCTGAGCGTCGCGCGTCAACGCCTCGGCTGGGCTGGGTGGGGTAGCCCGGCGAGTAGGAGTCATCGGTGGGGGACCTCCCCTCGGTGAAGTCACCGGCTATGATACCACCGCGCGTCCCGCAACGCGAAAAAAGCGACGGCAATTTTAAGGT
>DOUV01000798.1:0-675 GCA_003520455.1 Chloroflexota bacterium
CCCCGAGCGTTGTCAGCCTCGTTGGCCACGTAGGTGGCGATTTGCAGGCCCTGGCGGCCCTGCGCCCGAGCGCCCACGTCCAACTTCTCGCCGCCCCCGCTCCCGATGCCGCCTCGCGCCCGGCATGAGCCTCCGCCGCCGCGGGTTTGCCACGTACCGATCCGCGAGCCCTGGCATGCCAGCCGCCTGTCTGTCAAGGGTATTGCCTACTTCTTCTGACCGGCCGACACTGCTCGAATTGTACCCGTGCCGCGGTCTTTGGCGCCCCTTTATCCCGGCGCCGCGGGCCCGGATCGGGCGGGCCAGGCATCGCTCTGAGGCTCACACCGCCCCCATTTGTGAAAAATGTGACTTGCCACGATAAGGGGCCTGTGTTATACTCCCTGCCGACATAGCCACTCGACTTTCTAACGAACACGTGAGCACCGAGGTCATGCCTGTGCCCGTCTGTGAGAGCGGCGGTACCGGCAGGCCATCTCGAGTTCAGCAGGCTCGCCTCAATTCTTCGCAAACCAGCCTCGCGACGCACGTCTAGAGCTTGTATGCCGGTGTGCGCCCTTTTGCGATGCCAGCAGAAGATTGAGGGGTGAGACGATGGGCCTGGCTGACGGGAGCTATTTCGTTTCAGCGACTTCGTTTGTGAAGGAGGACAGGTAGAGGTGAGCCGAATCCGAA
>DOUV01000798.1:739-9784 GCA_003520455.1 Chloroflexota bacterium
CCGTGCCCCTGCCTGGGATTCGGTTGCCGTCTGAGCCGATTCCGATCGGGCCGATCACCCTCCCCAATACCTTCCTGGGTACGCTCCTGGCCGATGTCACGTTGTTGGTGCTGGCGGTGGTAGCGACACGAAATCTGCAGGAGGTCCCTGGCGGACTGCAAAATTTCTCCGAGTGGGTCATCGAGGGTTTCTACGGTCTGACAGAGGATGTCGCCGGGGACAACGCCAGGCGCTGGTTCCCGATCATCATGACGATCTTCCTGTTGGTGATTGTTGCCAACTGGTATGAGCTGGTGCCAGGGGTGGATAGCATCGGTGTTGTGGCCCATGAGGAAGGCGCCCCCCACGCGTACGAGCTTCGTGGGGGGCCCGGACTCTATATTGTAAGCAACCCCGCTGCGGCCGAACTGCCGGCCGGTGGGGCGGCTGTGCCGGAGAGCGAGGGCCACCCAGTGTATGGTCCCAGGATCGTGGACGGGAAGGCGTATGGGGAGCTTTTGCCGATCTTCCGAACCGCGACCACGGATCTCAATCTCACGTTGGGTCTGGCACTGATCTCCGTCGTTCTGGTGCAGTACTTCGGTGTCCAGGCCCTTGGGGTGTCGTATTTTTCCAAGTTTTTTAACCTTCGGGGCGGTTTCATGGGCATCTTCGTCGGCCTGATCGAACTGGCCTCCGAGCTCGCGAGAATTATCTCGTTTGCCTTTCGTCTCTTTGGCAACCTCTTTGCCGGCCAGGTCCTGCTCTTCATCATGGCCTTCCTGGTTCCTTTCTTCTTGCCGGTTCCATTTTACGGCCTTGAGCTCTTTGTGGGCTTCATCCAGGCCTTCGTGTTCGCGATGTTGACGCTCGTCTTCTTCACCACAGCCGTTATTGCTCACGGTGGTGAGCACCATTAGATCAGCGCCGTTGGCGAGCGAAGACCGGCGGTGACCTGAACCGAAACCACGTCCCACGGCCTCAGGGTTGGGGGCGTGCTGTTAGTCTGAACCATCTCTATTTCGCGAATGTACTAAGGAGGACAGTTCTACCATGCCTGCGTTGGATCTACAGTTTCTCTCGTCTGGTCTGGCCATCGGTCTCGGCGCGATTGGCCCCGGCATCGGCGTCGGTCTTGTGATGTTGGGTGCGCTTCAGGCCATCGGCCGCAACCCTGAGGCGGCTCCTGAAATTCGAACCAACATGATCTTAGGCATTGCCTTTGCCGAATCGATTGCGATTTACGCCTTGGTCGTCGCTCTGATCTTGCGGTTCGTTTAACCTGCGAGCGTCCGCGGTGCCGGGAGTGCCGGCTATCCTCCCGCGCCGGTGCGCCGCTGAAGGAGGTCACCTTGGCTGCCCTTGGTATCAACTTACCATTTCTGATTGCCCAGATTGTAAACTTTGTCGTCTTGCTCGTGCTGCTACGCATGTTCCTCTACGGCCCCCTCATGAACATGCTCGCCCAGCGGCGCGAGCGCATTCGCGAGAGCTTGAATGCTGCCGAAGCCGCGCGTGCGGAGGTGCAGTCGGCCAACCAGCGCGTGGAAGAGGAAGTTGCCCAAGCCCGTCGCGAGGGCCAGGAGATCATTGCTCGCGCTCGCGAAGCCGCCGAGCGGCAGGCCACCGAGATTGTGGCCGAGGCGCGCCGTCAGGCTCAGGCCGAGGCGGCGCGCATGCGTGAAGAGATCGCCGCCGAGCGCCAGCAGATGGCCAGTGAGCTACGCGAGCAGGTGGCCCAACTCTCGCTGGCGATTGCCCAAAAGGTGATCGGCCGCGCCCTGAGCACGGCGGATCAGCGCGACTTGATTGGTCAGTTCATCGTGGAAGCGGGTGATCTGAAGTGAGCACGCCAGGCATCCGCAGCAACTATGCCCGTGCGATCGTCAAGGACGCGTTAGGCCCCTGGTTGGAGAACCTGCGAACGGCCCAACGCTCGCTGCGTGACGGAGTCACTGGGGACGCCCTGGCTGATCCCACCAAACTGGCGCTTGCCCTGCCGGCAACGTTGCGCCCGGAAGTCCGCCGCTTTCTTCAACTTCTGGCCCGCGAGGATGATTTGGACCGGCTGCCCGAGATCATCCGCGAGCTGGAGAGCCTCTATGCGGAGGGCGGCGAGACCTTGACGGCGACCATCACAACGGCGATTGAGATGACGCCGCCCGAGCGCGAGGCTCTCGAGGCCAGGCTGCGCCAGCGTTTCGGCCAGGGTCTCCTGTTCGATTACGAGGTGGCTCCGTCGTTGCTGGGCGGCGTGCGCGTGCGAATCGGCGATCTGGTTATCGATGGAAGCGTTGCCGGCCGGCTAGAGGCCATGCGTGAGCGGATCGTCGGCGCGTAGACTGTAACAAGGAGCAGGTAGCAAAATGCCTTTGCCACGTCTCGACACTGACTGTACCCTGCCTGTTGCTCCCTGCCACCCTTGCTGCCGGCCACATGGAAGGAAGAAGAATCATGTCATTACGGGTTGACGATATCACTGCATTTCTGCGCCAACAGATCGAGGCCTTTGAAGCACCCGTCGAAGCGGTGAATGTGGGTGAGGTGGTCGAGGTGGGCGACGGAATCGCCCGCGCTACCGGCCTCACCGGTGTCCTGGCCCAGGAACTGGTCGAGTTTCCGGGCAAAGATGGACACGAGAGCGTCTACGGTACGGCCTTTAACCTGGAAGAGGATTCGGTCGGAATCATCATCATGGGTGACTACACCGGCATCGAGGAGGGTGACACCGTCCAGAGCACCGGACGGATCGTCTCGGTCCCTGTCGGTGATGCCCTGATCGGGCGCGTAGTCAATGCGTTGGGACAGGCCATCGATGGTCGCGGCCCCATCAGTTCCGACAAGTACCGGCCGGTCGAGCGCATCGCGCCTAACGTGGCAATGCGCCAACCTGTGGATACCCCCGTTCAGACAGGTATCAAGGCGATTGATGCCCTCATCCCCATCGGGCGCGGGCAGCGCGAGTTGATCATCGGCGACCGCCAGACGGGGAAGACCGCCATCGCTATCGACACGATCATCAACCAGAAGGGCCAGGGTCTGGTCTGCATCTACGTCGCGATTGGTCAGAAGCGTGCCCAGGTGGCCCAGATCGTCCAGACGCTGGAGAAGTACGGCGCGATGGATTACACCATTGTCGTCGTCGCCTCGGCGTCGGACCCGGCAGCGCTGCAGTACATCGCCCCTTATGCTGGGACCGCGATGGGCGAGGAGGTCATGGAACATGGTGTGACGATCAGTGGCGAGCGCGTCAACGAAGCCCTGATCGTCTACGACGACCTTAGCAAGCACGCCTGGGCCTACCGCCAGGTCTCGCTCCTGCTGCGCCGCCCGCCTGGTCGCGAGGCCTACCCCGGTGATGTCTTCTACCTGCATAGCCGCCTGTTGGAGCGCTCGGCCAAGCTGAGCGACGAACTCGGCGGGGGCTCGTTGACGGCCCTCCCGATCATCGAGACGCAGCTTGGTGACGTCTCGGCCTATGTTCCGACCAACGTGATTTCGATCACCGACGGCCAAATCTACCTCGAGTCCGACCTCTTCTACGCCGGGATTCGCCCGGCCCTGAACGTCGGTATCTCGGTGAGTCGCGTCGGCGGCGCGGCGCAGACCAAGGCGATGAAGCGGGTCGCGGGTCGCCTGAAACTCGAGATGGCCCAGTTCCGCGAATTGGCCGCCTTCGCCCAATTCGGCTCCGATCTGGATAAGGCGACCCGCGACCAAATCGAGCGGGGCCGGCGGTTGCAGGAGGTCCTCAAGCAGCCGCAATACAATCCCATTGTGCTCTACCGTCAGGTGGCCATCATTTTCGCGGGTACCAACGGCTTCCTCGATGATATTCCGGTCGAAAGTATCCGGCAGTTTGAGCTGGAGTTCTATAGCTACCTTGACGCCAACTATCCGCGCTTTGCCGAAATCATCAACGGGAGCAAGAATCTCACTGAGGAATCATCGGAGATGCTGCGCAAAGCCCTGACGGAGTTTAAACAGACCGCGGCCTTCGCATGAGCGAACCAGCACTCACGACGCGCCTGGGGCTACACCGGGCCGAGCGCGTTGTGAGCTCTGCGATCAGATAGGTTGCACCGTGGCAAAACCTACAACCTGGCTGTTGTTGCTGCTCTCATGCTTGCTCGTGGCGTGTGGGCGGAGCGAGGTCGCCACGCCGATAGTGAAGATCGTGACCGTTGTCGTGACCACGACGCCGGCTGTGACCCCAACACCGCTCATCGTCACCGAGGTGCAGACGGTGGTGGTGACGACGACGCCTGAAGTCCCGCCCACGACTACCGCCCGCCCGGTGCCAACCAGCGAACCGCCGCGGCCGCTGCCGTCTCCGGCCAGCCCGACCGTCGAGACGGTGGCGCCGGGCGAGACGGAAACGCCGGTGGTCAGGGTGTTCAAGTATCCGTTCCCGGTACTGCTGGCACCCGTAGACACCGAAGCGTTCAAAGCCAACGGTGCGAACCCCCTGTTGCGGTGGCAATCGGTGGGCAACCTGGCACAAGACGAGTACTACGAGATCACGATCGAGCGGCTCTGGCAAAACAAACCCTACTACGCTGGCAGCGATTGGACCAAGGAAACAGAATATATCGTTCCCAAGGCAATCGTGCTGAACACATCTGATATCGATACGTACACATGGTGGGTCACGGTCAAACGGCTGACCGGTACCAATTCGAATGGCAACAAGATTGGTGAGGCCGTGAGCCCGCCAAGCGAATCCCGGACCTTTACATGGA
Source organism: Chloroflexota bacterium (assembly GCA_003520455.1). The sequence goes on from DOUV01000798.1 coordinate 5,461, forward strand.
AGTAGGCCGGTCGCAGCGGACGCTGTTTTGTCCACGCTGCGGCACAGCCAACCCGGCAAAAGCAACGACCTGCAGGCACTGCGGTCAGGATCTTCGTCTGGTAGCTGCTGCGGTCAGCCGCCGCCGTTTGCCGGTGCCGCGGCGGCGAGCCCAGGTCGGGATCGCCCTGCTGGTGCTGGTCTTGATCGTAGCCGGCGGCCTTCTGGTCTGGCGTACCGCTCAAATTCGGGAAGAAGCCCGGCAAGAAGCGCAGATCAATCACTACCTCAATGGGGTGTGGGCGGCCGAAGTAGGCCGCTGGGACCTCGCGGCGGCAGAGTTTGCTGCGGCCGGCGACTATCGAGATGCGCCCGAGCGCCGGGCCGAGGCCGAGCAGCGGCTGGGCCAGGTGGAAGAGCGCTATCGCAGTGCGCGCGATGCCCTGGATCGCGGGCAGGCCTGGCAGGCAGCGTTCGCGCTCTTTCAGGTGGTCCAGGCCCTCCCGAATTATCGCGATGCGGCGACCATGTTGGCGAGAGGGCGCGCCGAACTCGGGCCCACACTGCTCTTCCGCGCGTTGGGCCCTGACACGAGCCAGGTGATCCTGAGCACGCCGGAGGGCGGCCAGCAGCAAGCGCTGAATGATCAGCCTGGTCTGGCTGCGGATGCCGAGTTCTCAGCCGATGGCCGCCACGTGCTTTTCGAGATCATTCGCCAGGAGCGAAGCGACCTCTGGCTGCAGCATCTCACGGCAGATGGCGAGCCGGTCGCCGGAGGGCGCCAGTTGCTGGTGAGGCAGGCCAAGGATGCCTGGGGACGCTTCAGCTCTGATGGCCACTGGATTCTTTTCGCGTGGTGGGGCGACAGTGGCTGGAACCTGGCCACGATTCCGGCCAGCGGTGGCGAGCCGACGCGCCTTCTGGGCCCCGTCGACTTTGTGGCCGGCGCCTTCGGTCCCACCAGCGCTCAGATCAGTTTTTGGGCCCGCGAGGACACCCGGTGGCGTCTGGGCCTGGCGGCGCCGGGTACAAACAGTACCCACGATCTGATCCCGGATGCCGACCAATTCGGCACGCTGGAGTTCAGTCCAGATGGTCGCGCCCTCCTGTACAGCTACGCGCGAGCAGGCGAGTATCACCTGAGACTTCGCGTGCTCGAAAGTGGCGATACCGTCGAGTTGGCGCCGGGAGCAGAGTCTGCCTGGGCGCGCTCCAGTCCAGATGGCCGGCATCTCCTCTTGTGGGTTTGGAAGAATCATCTCGGTCGCCTGTTGTTGACGGACGCTCAAGGCCGCGCTCAGCGCGAGCTCGTGAGTGGCGCCGCCGATGCGTGGGGTGAGTTCAGTCCCGACGGGCGTTACATCGTCTACGGCATCGGGAATGGGCGTACCTGGCGAGTCGTGCTCGCCGAGGCCGACGGCAGCACCGAGACGGTCTTGGCCGAAGCGGTCGACGATGCTCAGGCGAGTTTCGCGCCAAAGGGCCGCTGGTTGCTCTACAACCTCTGGCGGAATGGCGGATGGGAATTGGTCCTACGTGATCTGAACGATGCCAGCGAGCGCGTGCTTGTCGGCGAGGCGACGTTCGCCACCGCCCAGTTCGAGCCGGATAACGAGCATGTGCTTGTGTGGTATATTGCGGCTGATCAGGATGCCGCCACGCTCGCCGTCGCCGAGGCGGTGAGCGGGCGCCGGATCGCGCTGGCCCAGAATCTCACGGCCGCGGCGGGTGCCTTTGCCCGCAATGGACAGACCCTCGCCGCCGCCCTCCAACCGGCTACCGGCGCGGCAGCCAGCGTCTTTGTCGCCAACGCCGATGGGACTGGGCTCGTAGAATTCGATCCGAGCAGCTACCGCGTCTATTGGTCACGGGCACCTTTCGCCTTCGGCCCACGCCCGCCGAGACCGTCCAGCAACTAGGAGCCGGAGAAGCCTCCCGCCCGTGGCCGGGGTGGCCCAGATAGAGTGAGGAAGAGTTGTGGCAACGGCACGTGAAATCAAACGACGAATTCGAAGCGTCAAGAATATCGGGCAGGTGACGCGTGCGATGGAAGCCGTCTCGGCCTCCAAGATGCGCCGCGCTCAAGAGCGCACCCTGGCGTCGCGGTCCTATGCCGAGCGGGCGCGGGACGTGCTCAGCTATCTGGCTGCCCAGCCAAGCGGTGGTGAGACGCATCCGCTCTTGACGGCGCGCGAACCGCAGGGCGTCGGACTGATCTTGATCACACCCGACCGGGGCCTTGCCGGTGCACTCGTCTCGAACGTCCTGCGGCGGGCGAACCGGTTCATTCAAGAGCAGGATGAGCTGAAGGTCGGGTTGATCACCGTGGGGCGCAGGGGACGCGACTTCATGCTGCGCTACGGACCGCCGCTGTATGCTGAGTTTCCCGCCCCACCCGATACGCCTCCACTCGTCGAAGTATCGCCGATCGCCCGCACGGCGATTGAGGCCTTCCTCATCGCTGAGCTCGACCAGGTGTGGATCGCATATACTGAGTTCATCAACACGATGATGCAGCGCCCGGTCGTGCGCCAACTCCTGCCGATTCAACCCCCGGCTGACATCCCGCGTCTACCGGCTGACTTTCTGATCGAACCGAATCCGCAGGCAGTGCTGGACGAGCTCTTGCCGGCCTTCGTCGAGATGCAGGTGTACCAGGCTGTGCTGGAGGCCCAGGCCAGCGAACACTCGGCGCGAATGGTGGCGATGCGCAACGCCACTGAGAACGCCAAGGAGTTAGTCGAGGATTTGACGCTGACCTATAATAAAGCTCGCCAAGAGGCCATCACCAAGGAGATTTTGGATATTGCCGGTGGCGCGGAGGCGTTGGCGAAAGCGACTGCTGAGTAGATTGATGAAGGTGGATTGATGAGCTCTCCTTCACGCTGCCAGTTGGTTGCGGTTTCATCGATATTTCGCAACTTCGATCGTTTCATGTAAGAACAATACGACATTCAGCCTTCATTGCTCATTATTTCTGTTGAGAGGAGTCTGGAATGGCACAGGGTGCTGCTGGCATCGTCAAGCAAATCATTGGTCCCGTTGTGGACGTCGAGTTTTCACCGGGCCAGCTTCCTCAGATTTATGACGCTCTCGAGGTTGATCGGGGTGATGGTGAGAAACTGGTGCTGGAGGTCCAACAGCATCTCGGTGAGGACTGGGTTCGGGCTGTCGCGATGGACACGACTGACGGTCTGCGGCGTGGCGTTCGCGCGATTGATACGCAAGCTCCGATCAAAGTCCCGGTGGGCCGTCCTACGTTGGGACGGCTGATGAACGTACTGGGTCAGCCCATTGATGGCCGCGGCCCGATCGAGGCCGAGGAGTACCGCCCCATTCACCGCCTTGCCCCGAGCTTCGATGAACAGGCAACCTCAACTGAGGTTCTTGAGACGGGCATGAAGGTCGTTGATCTGATCGCACCCTTCACCAAGGGCGGCAAGACCGGCATCTTCGGCGGCGCTGGTGTGGGCAAGACGGTGATCATCCAGGAGCTGATCCGCACGATCGCGACGGAGCATCAGGGCTTCAGCGTCTTCGTTGGCATCGGCGAGCGCTCCCGCGAGGGGAATGACCTCTGGCGCGAGCTCCAGGAATCGGGCGTGATCAACCAGGTGGCGCTGGTCTTCGGCCAGATGAACGAGCCCCCAGGGGTGCGCCTGCGGGTTGGTCTCAGCGGTTTGACTATGGCCGAGTACTTCCGCGATGAGGGCCGCGACGTTCTGATCTTCATCGATAACATCTTCCGCTTCGTAATGAGCGGCTCTGAGGTGTCGGCGCTGCTCGGCCGCATGCCGAGCGCGGTGGGCTACCAACCGACCCTGGGAACCGAGATGGGCGAGCTTCAGGAGCGGATCACCTCGACCAAGCATGGCTCGATTACGTCTCTGCAAGCCGTCTACGTCCCAGCCGACGACTACTCCGACCCGGCGCCCGTTGCCACCTTCGCCCACCTGGATGCGACGATCTCGCTCGAGCGCTCCATCGCCGAGCAGGGGCTTTACCCGGCAGTGGACCCGCTGGCGTCGACGAGTCGCATCCTCGATCCCCAGATCGTCGGTGAGGAGCACTACCAGGTGGCGCGCGAGGTGCAGCGCACGCTCCAGCGGTATAAGGACCTGGCGGACGTCATCGCCATTCTGGGCGTCGAAGAGCTCTCTGAGGAGGACCGCCTGACAGTGGCACGAGCGCGGAAGATCCAGCGCTTCCTCAGCCAGCCGATGCGCGTCGCCGAGCAGTTCACAGGAACACCCGGCGTGTACGTGCCGCTGCAAGAGACCGTTCGCGGCTTCCGCGAGATTCTCGAGGGCAAGCACGATGACTTGCCCGAGCAGGCCTTCTACATG
>DOUV01000798.1:9828-10271 GCA_003520455.1 Chloroflexota bacterium
GCCTTCTACATGGTCGGCACCATTGAGGACGCCGTGGCCAAGGCGCGTCAGCTCCGCGGCAAGTGATCTGAAACGCGGAACGATGAACAGGGATGCCGGACAGGAGAATCTATTCATCGTTTCGTGTTCGTCCGCTATCATTTTGTGAGAGGCGCTATGCCCTTCAAACTTGAGATCGTTACTATCGAGCGCAAGGTCTACGACGCTGATGATGTGGACCTGGTCCTCGCGCCGGGCGTCGAGGGCTATATGGGGATCCTCCCGCGCCACACTCCGGTTCTGACCGCGCTCCGGCCCGGCGAAATGATTATCAGGCGCGGCCCAGTCGAGGAGCCCTTCGCGATTGCCGGCGGCTATATGGAAGTGCTGCCTGATCGAGTCATCATCATGGCCGACAGTGCCGAGCACGTGGATGAGATTGACCTCGAGCGCGCCGAGGCCGC
>DOUV01000063.1 GCA_003520455.1 Chloroflexota bacterium
CAGGTGCTCTTCCGCCCGGAGCAAGTCGCCCTCAGCGCCGAAGCGCCCGCGGACGGGGCGCTCGTGCTGGGGCATGGCAGGATCACTGAACAGAATTTCGCCGGTGCTCATCGGCGCGTGCGCTTGCGGCTCCCTCGCCTTCCGGCCACGCGCCAGATTGCGCCGCCTCCGCCGTTCGGGGAAGAGGGCCTGCTGGTGGATGCCGTTCTCCCAGCCGAGATGCCCCTGACCAGCCACGACCTGTGGGTGACGCTGCAGGGCTGGCACATTCTGAAGCAGCCGCATCCGCGCCTGCTGGTCTGCGACGGCGGTGTTGGACCCGCCACGTCGCTCGCCACTGCCCGTCAGGTGGCCGAACGGTTGCAGGCGTCTGTGACCATCCTGGGTGTGGCCGATGACCCCGAGGCGGCCGACGCTTTGCACACAGCCCTCACGCGTCGCCAGCACGCGCAGGGCTTGCGGCCGGCTGAGTTGCTCGTCCGCCACGGGAACCCCGCTGAACAGATTGCCAGTGCCGAGGCCGAAGCAGTGTACGAGCTCTTGGTCCTGGCCGCCAGCGACGATCCCGAAGCTCATCCAGAGCGGCTGGGTGCCACCGTGCGGGCGGTTTTGGAGCAGACCGCCATGCCAGTCATGGTTGTGAAAGGGGAAGGAACTGGGTTCCAGCGCCTGCTGATCTGCACAGCCGCCGGTGAGCCGGGCAAAGGCGACGTACGGTTCGGCGGCCGGCTGGCGCGGCGCCTCGGGGCTTCGGTCACGCTGCTGTACGTGACGACCACGGGAGAAGAACTCAGCCCGCTCGCACGCGCCCATCTTGAGCGCGCCTCAGTCACGCTGCGCGCCCTCGAGTTGGCCAGCGAGGTCTGGGTTCGCCCCTCAATGACCGCAGCGGAAGGGATTCTCGCCGTGGCCCGCGATGGTGACTACGATCTCATCGTTATGGGAAGCCACGGGCCTCAGTCGCGGTCGATCTTTGGCCTGGATGATGTCACCCTGCAGGTACTCGCCGGGGCCGACCGGCCTGTACTCGTGGTACCGGATGAGACGGTTTGAAGCCTCGTTGCCTGAGCAGAGCCGGATGGAGCAGCGCAGTGCTGTCGATGTTTGCTCCTGCTCTCAACTCACGGGTACCTTGCCGCCACGCTGAACCCACGCGCCCAGCACGAGGCCGTACACGAGGTGGGCCACGAAGAACGATGGCAACCACACCGAGGTGCTCATCACCGGGTTCACCGCAGGCAACACCACGAACTGGGCACCGAACCACAGCGCTGGCCCAATCAAGAGGCTCCAGATCCAGGGCGGCCCCGGTAGGGTGGGGAGGAGCAGCGCAAACAGGAAGCCGATGCTGATCGAGAGTAGCATGTGCAAGATGAAGCCGACGATGAGCGCGGGGAGATAGAACTGGCTCAGCATCTCAGGCGGGGTTGCCTGGAGCGAGCGCACAATGGTGGCGGCGACCAGGTTCAAGGGGTACCAGGGGCCGCGACCGATGAGCAGGCCCGTCGCGATAGCCACCGCAGCCATAGCCAGGCCACCAAGCAGGCCGCCCACCAGGCCTGCTGAATAGGGATAGACTTCAGTCGGAACACCCAAGCTCTCATCCGCGATGAGTCCACTTCGAGAACTGACGCTACGGTTCGCCATAGAGCTATCCCTTCTCTCTTCCGGTTGGTCGCGCCGACGGGGCCACCGCTGCGTTCTCAAAATGGCGACCAGGTTTGTGCGCCGCCTGGAATCCGAAGCAGCCAGAACGTCGATCAAGTCTTCCTTCCAGCCGGGGGTTTGGGGTCTGCGGCCGCCAACATCACTTTCTTGTTCGGATCACGCGCGGCGAAGCTGCATGCAAACCCAGCCGTCAGGGCGCGGGAGATCGTCGACGACTCCTTGACTGGTCTCCAGAACCATCTGGAACATCGGTCAAGTCGTCGCCGTGGACGCGTGATCGGAGACTTCCGAAGTCTTCCGAGACTTCGGAAGTCTGACTCCTTGACCGGCGCTCGAGGGCAAACAGACTCATGCTACCGCCTGGTCTGTTGTTTCATTCTAGCTCACACCGCCCCGAGATTCAAGCAGAGTATGAAGCCTGGGATTGGCCCAAGTGTTCAGGGGCGTCGCACCTGTACTCTTCGGAATGGCGCCGGCCGAGGTGTCGATCGGTCGATTGCATTCTCCCTCGTTCGCGGCTTCCTTTCTGTAACTTCTCATACGAAACCGCCCCCAGCAGTCTGCTGGAGGCGGCTCGTTCTCTATGTTGCGCGCCGGCTCGCGCGGCGACAGGCGCGTTGTTCGGGCACGGCGACGTCTTAGCGTCAGAAACGCAGAGGGCGCCAACCGAGTCGGCGCCCTCTTTGCACCCGCCAGGGAACACTGTAAAGGCTTACGCGGTACTTTCTGCCCTTACCATGTGAGACACGAGTCCCCCATCGTCGGGACCCGGTGGGGCATCCTGGAGTCTTCGGGGAGCGCACTGGCGGGGTTGGCCTTTCATCCAGTTGACCCCTCACACTCTTTCCGACCTTTCCTTCCTTGTCCACGACTGCCCGCTGTCTCACACATCTCCCCGGTTCTCCACTATTCGTACTAGCATCTATCGTGCCACGCGTTTGGTATCTCGGTGCAAGACCCCTACTCCCCTCCGAGGGCGATCGGTGGGTGCTGGAAGGATATTCGCACCGGCCCCTCGTTCAGCTTCGAGTTCACCAAGGGTGGGCTCGTGAAACGTAATGATGACAGGATGATCACCTTCTCCGCCGAGAACGCGAAATGAGCCGGATTTTGCCGTCATCACGTTTCATGTGGTGCTCTATCACTCCGCCGCGAGCGCCTCCCCCGCGTGCAACCGGCTCGCGATGCTGTAGGTCTGCGTGGTCGCGCGGTCGGTAGGGGCGTGCCCGGCCAGATAGCGGGCAACTGCGACCAGGACGACACGCGCCAGGTCGGGCCGGTCGGCCTGCAACTCGTGGAAGAGTTGGACGCCCGCCTCGAGCATCTGATAGCTGTGGAACTCGCCGTCCTCCCGCAGGAGGGTGTGGGCGAGGGTCTGGATGAGCGGCTCGGCGGGATGGTCCAGGCTGAGCCAGCGGTAGACTACGGCCGCCGCCTCTTCCACCTTCTGCCGCTGGTCGGTCAGCTCGAGAAGCCGCGCGCGGAGCGCCTCGGCGTCCTCTGGCAGGTTGTGCACGCTCTGCTCGGTGGGGAGCCTGGCGGCGGGTGTGTTCAGAAAGCGGTTGAGGTAGAGGTGCATCGCTGCGTGCCAGATGCTGCGCGCGCCCGCAAGGGAGGGCGCCCGCTTCAACAGTTGGTGGGTGGCATTGGCGCTGGTCAATGTGTGGAGGACGCTGATCCAGTCGTCGAACTCGTTGTTGGTGTGGAAGCGGGCGACCCGCACGGCCGCGGCGTAGCAGACGGTCTGGGAGAGTTGAGTGAGCCCAGCGCCCTGTGCCAGGGCGGTCTCCAGGGCCTCGGCACTGGCAGCCGGGTCGTCGCCCAGCAGGGTCTCCACGAGCGTGTCGAACTCAGCCGGGCCGAGCGTGCCGGGGCGGGTAACGTCGTCAATCAGGTCGCCTGCGAGCAGACGCGCGAAGATCGGCTCGATCAGCGCAGGCAGGTTGATGGGGTGACGCCAGGAGTTGGTTTCCTCCATTCGCTGGCCCATCACGATGCCGGGGACGATGCTGGGCAGAATATGACCGGCCTCGCGCCAGCCGATCCGGTCAAGCAGTTCGAAGGCTTTGTTGATGAAGTCGATGGTGTGCCCGTTGTCGAGCCAGTAATGGTCGGTGGCGGCGACCAGGAGCATATCGGCGACCTCAGCCGGCCCGGCTTCCTGCTGAATTGCCGTCAGTACGACGCGTTCGACGCCGTCGCGGTCGCGGACCTCGGCGAACTGGCGCAGCCAGCCTTTCAGCGTGCCCAACGGGAGATTCTCGGTTGGCAGCGGGTCGAGCTCGAAATGCGGCCGCTGGCCGGCGACGTTGGCAGCGACGTGGAGCAGGCCGTGATAGAGAGCCAGAGAGCAGTCATCGGGAGTCAGGACGGGAAGTAGATTTCCCATCGCCGTCATGATGGTGAGGCCATCGCGCCAGCCGGCATCGCGCTGACTCGCGCCAAAGCGCCCGCCGATGCGGAGCACCTCAGCCGGGTCGACCTCGTGATCCTGCAGGCTGAGAATTGCCTTGGCGGTGACGAGGCTGATCTGCTGCTCGAGCCCGTCGCGCAGGCGGCGCTTCTGGTGCGCGACCTCGTCGCGTTGGGGTCGCGGGTCCACCCAGATCTCGCCCGCGCGCACCTCGACCGGGTAGACGCGCACGTCGTCGGCCCAAAGATCGAACGTGCCGCCTGAGCAGAGGTCGAAGCGGGCGTGGTGCCAGTGGCAGGTGAGGATGCCATCGCGGATGCTGCCCTTACTCAGGGGGAAGCCCATGTGCGGGCAGCGCCAGTCGAGCGCGTGGATCGAGCCGTTACTGCGGACCAGGAGCACATTCTGGTCGCCGGCTTTGACGGTCTTCACGCCGCGGTCACCGAGCTCGTCCACCCGGGCAACGCGGATGAAACCAGGGGGTGTGGTCATGTTCGGCCTCCATCCTATGGGAACGTGCGGGAGCGGGCCACTCATGACTGTTATTCTAGTCCACCCGGCGCGCATTGCCATGCCCGGAGGGCGAGAAACGTCCTGGACGGAGGGACAGGTTGTAGTTGTTCCTACTTAAAATAGTCAGCGTTCTTCTGGATGAAGCTCTTCCACTGTTCCGGGACTTCGACATCCTCGAAGATAGCTTCAACGGGACATTCTGGGACACAAGCGCCGCAGTCGATACATTCGTCGGGATGGATGTAGTATTGATCGGGTCCCTCGTAGATGCAGTCTACCGGGCAGACCTCGACGCAGGCTGCGTCCTTCACGTCGATACAAGGCTCACAGATAACGTAGGCCATTGGTTGAACCTCCTTCTTGGAAAGTGGGATTTGTCGGGGTTCAGGAACCTTCTCCAAGTCTTAGCAGTTTTTCCCTGAAGCCACTCGTCGTTCTCACCCCCTCTCTCGGGACGGCTGCAGTCCGAGTGCCTCCAGCCGACGGCGGATGGCCGGCATGGAGATATGGTGTTCAATGCCGATCTCACGCAAAACGCGCAAGGCCTTGGGGTGGACGGTGCCGGTTGGTTTCGTCCCCGCACTCACGGCCTCCCACTCGTCGCCCATCCGCGCATTGATGATGGCCTCGGCCTGTTGTGACCGGCAGGAGTTGCCGGTGCAGAGGAAAAGGACTTTGTTCTTATCCAACGGGCACCTCCTTGACCGTTTGAGACGGTGGTAAAGGCGTCCAGCCATCCCCATAAACTTGTCTGCCCAACTCGACGAGCATCTCAATCCCTCTCACTTCGCCCGGCAACAGCGGAATCTGCGCCAACGGCACGGCGAAACGCCACGCGATTTCAGCAAGGTATTTTTCCTGCATGACGCGGCGGGCGCGAACGAACGGCGTGGTGGCCTGTTCTGGCGGGATGACAAAGTTGGCGACGACCAACCCCGGCTCAATGCCCACCGTATGCAGTTCCTCGGTGGCACGATAGGCCTCGAGAATCGGCGTGGACTCGGGGTACATGACGAAAGCAAATGTGCTGCGAGCGGGATCGCGCATCATCTCAATGACTTTCCCGAAGCGCCGCCTGGCAATATCGTCGGCAGCAGCCGAGTCCACCGAAGCGAAACCCTTAATGTCAATCTGTTTGCTCCAGTCCACCGGCAGTTCGATCAGGCGCAGGGTGTGGCCGGTCGGCGCTGTGTCGAAGACGACCGCCGGCCAATCAGGTTGCGAGGCGAAGTCGATGAACCTGTCGAAGGCCGCCATCTCCTCGGTGCAGGGCGAGTCGAGTTCCTCGGCCATCACCTTGATCGCTTCGGGTGGGCGGCCGCGCTGGCGCGCGTCGTCGAGGATGCGCCGCTTATACACGTCGGCAGCAGCCTTGGGATCGATCTTGACCGCCCACAGATTCGGCACGCCTTCGAGGGGCGCTACGTCGTCGCCGACCGGCTCGCCGAGCACGTCGCCGATATGCGCTGCCGGGTCGGTCGTCAGTAGCAACGTCCTGTAGCCGCGCCGAGCCAGCCACACAGCCGTCATGCACGAGGCGACCGTCTTGCCCACGCCGCCCTTGCCGGCGAAGAACAACGTGCGGCTGTGGCCGTTCGGTATAACGCGCGGCAAAATCTCGGACGCGGGCAGGCGCGGTTCAACGCGGATTCCCTGAGCCGCTGATGCTCTAATTCGTTGGTTGGCCGATGCGTCAACGCCGTCGAAAAACAGCCGGCCTACTTCGCGCAGTCGCTTCACACCTTTGATCTCGTCGGGCAACAGGAACATGCGGCGACTGGGAAGCGGAAGGTCGTCTTCAATCTGCTGCAGGTAACGCGCTTGCATCTCGACGCGCGCCGCGAACAACGGATTCACGGTCTCTTCCGGTGGGATGATGCCGTTGATGATCAATTGATGGGTGTGAATGTTCAGTTTGCCCAGTTCGGCGGTGGCCCGCTGAGTCTCTTTGATGGCGATGGCTTCGGGGTGCAGAACAAAGATGAACGTGGTCTGCCTCGCGTCACGCATGATCGCCAGGGCGCGGTCATACTTGCGTTTGGCGCCCTGAATTGCGGCTGCCGGGCCGATGCAGGTCTGGCCGCTGCCTTCGCTGGCCGCGTCAATGGACTGGCTCCACTCGGCGGGCAATTCCAGCAGACGCAGGGTGTGGCCGGTGGGGGCCGTGTCGAAGATCACGACATCGAAGGGCCGCCCGTTTTGAGCAGGCGCATCGAGAAGATCGGTGAAGCGGTCGAAGGCGGCTACCTCGGCGGTGCACGGCCCGCTCATCTGTTCTTCCATTACTTCCACCATCTGCGGCGGGAAGGCCGGGCGGATGGGGGCCATCGCGCGGTCTATGTATTCCTCGGTGGCGCGGTCGGCATCAATCTCCATCCCCCACAGGTTCGGCACCCCCTCAATCGGGGTGAACTTGTGGCCGATGGGCTGCCCGAAGACGTCGGCCAGGTTTGAGGCCGGGTCGGTCGTGACGATGAGCGTCTTCTTGCCCTCGTCCGCGGTGCGGACGGCAGTCGTGCAGGCCATGCTCGTCTTGCCCACGCCGCCTTTGCCGACGAAGAAGAAAAACCGCGTTGTCATTCGCCGACTCCATTCAGTGCGGTTTGCACCTCGGTGAGCGTCGGGTAGGCGCCGGCCTTTACGACCCTGCCCCGGACGACCGTGACCGGGAGTGCCTCCATCTGGCGCTCGCGTACCAGGCGCATCACGGCGGCATTGTTCAGGAAAGCCTGCGGGTGGCTGGTCATCTGGTAGCGTTCCACACGCACCCCGGCAGCCTCGAGCACCAAAATCATCTCGTTCGTGTCCAAAAGCGTCTGGTCAAGCGTTGGCCCGCAGAGCCCCGTCGGGCAGCACATCGGCGGGTCAAACAACTCGACGTCGGCGGTAGACGCGTGTGCCGGGACCGCGTCGAAGAAGGTCACATGATCGGCCATACTATTTCAACCTCCGTTGAACTATCTTGCAAAAAAAGGCTACCTCGCGGTGGTGTCGATCTCGGCCAGGCGCACCAGGGGGTTCTGCGGGCCACACACCGGATGGCGCGGCTGAATCCGCGCCGGGTCGAAGAAGGCGCCGAAAGCGGTGTTCAGTTCCTCCAACGCCGCGCGATTAACAGAGTAGTAGACCCAGCGCGCGTCAAGCCCATCGCGTTTGGCTTCCACCAGGCCCGCCTGTCGCAGCACGCTCAGGTGGTGCGAGATCAGGTTGGGTGCCATCTGGAGATGATCACCCAGCTCGCAGTTGCACTGCACACCCTGCATCAACAGGTTCAGGATCAGCAAGCGCTTCGGCTCGGCGAGCACCTTGAGCCGCTTGGCCAGCGTCTGGAGATTGGTAGGTGGGGCGGAAATCGCGCTCATCACTCTTGCGCCTTCGACTATAGTTCAGTCACTGTTGAACTATATGAGCGCATATCAATGCTGTCAAGGGTTCGGCCGTCACCTCGTGGGGGTGACGTTTGTCCAAACGAGGCGAAGGTCGACCGACGGGGAAAGAACCGACGCACGCGGCGCCTCCGGCGGGTCGTGGCGCCGGAGTATGTCACGGCGCCGGCAGCGAGCGGATGTAGGCGATGACGTCTGCCAATTCCTGATCGCTCAGCATCTGTTCGGTGAAAGCGGGCATGGGCTGGCGCCCGGCACGCACGACCACGGCGATTGTCTCCTCGTCGGCGTAGCGCACTTTGAAATCCACCGAGTTGTGCGCCGGGCCAACGTTGGCCTCTGAGACGTGGCAGCCGTAGCATTTCGAGCGGTAGAGGGCCTCGCCGCGCGTCGCGTCGGCGACACCGGTTTGCGGTGCAACGAACTCCGGGCCGATCGGTTTTTCCACGGCACCGGCGACGAGCGGCGGCAGCAGGCTGAGCAGGGCCGCCAGCGGGACAAGCACGAGGGCCGAGATGATGGAGAAGCGCATGGAGAGCCTCCGAATCATCCCGAAGATTGCGTGCCTTCGGGATGGGTGATCTCTGATTCGATGAAGGCCAGTGCGAAATCGGCCAGCGCGCGATACATGGGATGGGCCTCGACCTGGGATAGGCGCGCGACGAAGCGCGGCAGCCAGGGCCACAGATGATCGCGCAGGAAGGTCTGCTGGCGTTCGCGCCACTGTGCCGCCTCGACCGCATCGCCGCGCATGTCGGCGTCGGCCTCGCGTGTGCACAAGTGCTGCATGAATTGCAGTTCGAGCGCGAGGTGGTCGGGCACGCGCGGCTGGCCGGGTGCGACCTCCAATCCGGCCTCGCGGTAACGCGCCTCGACCGCCGTCGCCTCCGGCCCCCACAACTGCTGCTTGCCGTTCACCGGTTGGTCGAGGGAGACCGAGGCATACGGGGGTACATACCCCGCTCCCGGCCCAACGAACAGGCGCGTGTACGCCCGGTGCAGTTCACCGAGTGGCGACAGTTCCACGTCCGGCATCATCTCCGCGACAGTCGTGATTAATTCCGCCGTGGGTGGATCGCCGAATGTGGCGGCGAGAAAGTTGTAGAGTGAGGCGCGGGCGAGCGTGATTTCCATAAGCAGATGCCAGACGCGCTATGATGCGTGATGAAATCACTCACGCATCACGCTTTGTACACTTTCACACACACTTCCTTGTGCAGCGCCATGCCTGAGATAGGGTCGGAGATGGTCTTGTTGAACATCCCATCCACCGTGCCCTTGCCTCTGGCGATGTGGCCCAGGCCCCAGTGCCCGAAGCCGTGCTGCCAGCCGACCACCATGGGGTGGATGCCTTCCGTCACCCGGGCTACCGCTCTTGCTTTGCCGTAGGGCGACTCGACCCAGATCTCGTCACCGTCCTTCACCCCCAACTGGACCGCCGTGGCCGTGTTGATGGCCAGGCGATTCCAGCCCATCAATTCGATCAGCCAGGGGTTGTTGAACGTCCGCGAGTGGGTGTGGCTGGCCTCCTTCCAGTTGATGAGGTACAGTGGATAGTCGGCGCTCGGGAACCAGTCGCGCGGCGTGTAGACCGGCGATGCATCGATCGAGTTGCCGTTGCGATCCTTCTTGGCGGCGGCCTGCGCCGAGGTGAACTCGATCAACCGCGAGGGCGTATTCCAGCCTTTGAGGAATCCGCCGTCGCGCAGGAAGGCCAGGCTCTTCCCGTCTGCGCTCATAAGGATGTTCTTGGCGTCGAGGAAGCCCCATAGCGTGCCATCCTTGTCGACGATGACCTGCTGCACCGCGTCATCCACCGACACATCGGCGGGCGCCTTCAGCGCTGACCCGTCCGGTTTGAAGGTCCTGCCTTGCTTGTCGCGGAAGCCAAGCACCTTCTTTCCATCGGGGGATTTGACAATGGCCCAGCCGGTCTCGACCCGCGCACCGTCCGGCAGCTTCACTTCGTCTCTGTATTTCTCGTAGCGCGTGCCCTTTGAGTCCACCCAGACCGCGCCGGGCAGCTTCTTCAAGTTCTCCAGTGACATCCTCGGCCCGCCCGCGAGCAACTCTTTCGAGAGATATTCCTCGTACCAGGTCTTCGTGCTCGCCACCGGCTGGCCGGACATTGGCCCGGTATTAAAGAAGTCATTGCCGTCGGCGTCCTTCAGCCCCATCCGACGCGCCACCGCAACCACAAATTCGTATTCTGGCAATTGCCCGAAGATCGGTTCGACCACCGGTTGGCGCAGGCTCACCGAACTCCACGTGACCCAGTTGGTGCTGAGGTCGTAGCGCTCCAGGTACACCGTGCCAGGGATGACGATGTCCGCCAGTTCCGCCGTCTCCGACAGCATCGTGTCCACCACGACGAGAAACTCTAGCTTCTTCAAGGCCTCGATCACATTGTCTGTGCCCGGCACCGAGAGCACGAGGTTCTGGAAGATCACCATCCCCATCTTAGGTATATACGCCGCCGTGCCATCGGCGATAGATTGCAACACTTCGGTGTAAACGCCTGACCCGTGGCCGAAGGGGTATAGGGGTAAGTTGTCGAGGCGCGGCGCTTCGATCGTCGGCCCATGGACTTTTTGATGCGCGTTGCCTTTGCGCTCGGGATTGATCATCCCGCCCGGACGATCAATCGTGCCCAGGAGGGCATTGAGCAGCGCAATGGCGCGCCCACCCTGCACCGCGTTGGAGTGCTGGCCCGGCCCGGACCACGCGTCTACGACCGCCGGGCGCAGGTTCGCCATGTCGCGCGCCATGCGGCGGATGGTGGCGGCAGGCACGTCGGTGATCTGCTCGGCCCACTCGGGCGTCTTGTCGGCGACGAAGGCGGCGAACTCATCGAAGCCGGTGGTCCAGTTTGCGACGAAGTCCTGGTCGTACAACTTCCACTTGATCAGCAAGTGCGCCAGGGCCAGCGCCAACGCGCCGTCGGTCGCCGGGCGGATGGGAATCCACTCGTGGGCGCGGGCCGCCGTCTGGCTCAGGTAGGGGTCCGCGACGACGAACCTGGCGCCGTTCTCAATCGCGCGGGTAAAGATACGCGGCAGGTGGCTCCACTTCGTAGCCGAGAGCGGGTTCCAGCCGAAGAGCAGGATATAGCGCGCGTTGGCGAAGTCGCCCAGCGGTCGCTCGTCGCCCATCACTAACTTGAACGCGGCTTTGCGGCTGACGTCGCACAGGTTCGAGTGGTTGTGATAGTTCGGCGTGCCGTACAGCGCGCAGAAGTCTTGCTGGATGTGCACGAACGAGTGATCCTCAGAGAACCAGATCAGCTTGTGCGCCTCGCCCGCGTCGCGCAGCGCTTCGAGCTTACCGGCGATCGTGTCCAGCGCCTCGTCCCACGAGATCGCCACCCAGCCTGGGTCTACACCTTTGCCCTTTTCCGGGTTGGTGCGCTTGAGCGGGGTCTTCACTCGGTCGGGGTCGTAGAGCGCCATCGGACCGGCGTTGCCCTTCGGGCACATGGCCGCGCCGTCGGTATTCTTCCAGCGCCAGAAGTCGGTGGAGATGTTGGCTACACCGATCGGGTTATCGGGGTTGGGCTCGATCTTCAGCACCCGGCCCTCATCCACCTGGACGAGGATCCCCGTCTGCCCGCCACACATGTTGCAGGCGGTGGGAGTCCAGGTGCCGGCGGGGGGCTTCGCCAGCCGGGCGGCACCCCCCTCCGGCTCCCCCCACATGCGGGGGGAGGTGGCGACAAAGCGGGGTCCCACGGCAACGGCCCCAGTGGCCGCCGCCAGTTTCAGGAAGTCGCGACGTGTGAATTGTGTGCTCATACACTACTCCTCGCGCCTCTCAGTCGCCGGCAACCGGTTTCGACCAGCGGGCATGTGCGACGGCTCCAGGTTCGCTCTGCAACGGCAGGAGCAACCAGCCGAGGCTGAAGCCAATGGCGGCCAGCGCGATCACGCCCATGCTGGAGAGCCATTCAATCGCCGAGGGCGAATAGAACGTCGGATCGGTGGCATGCACCGATCCGCCGAAAAAGAGCGGCAGGCTGGCCTGGCGGCCGAGCAGTGACATGGCGACCGGGGTGCCGATGTTTAGAAAGCGCAGGCCCATCACCACAAAACCGAGCATCACCGCGACCCCGGCCATGCGCGCCAGTGCGCGTTCCAACGGCTTCTTGGGCAAACTCGAGAGACGGACGGTGATCAATGCAGCAGCAAGAACGAACAACACAATCGCTCCCCCAAACAGCACTCTGGCCTGGCCCGTGAAGTCAAACGTCGAAAAGCGCCCGAGCGGGTAAGCCGTATCCACACCCGGCATGAGCGGCACGGTGAACGGCGGGATGACGATGTTGAGCCGCACCCCGACGATGCCGACCATGATCAGCGCCGCCGCCGCGCCCACCCAGCCGGGCGACTGCCCGGTGCGTTTGTTGGCGACAAGGACGAGCGGGATGAGCGCGCCCAGCGCCAGTTGGCCGATCCAGAACACGTACCAGAACGGCCCGAACATAATGGCGCGATAGACGGCGATGTGGTCCGGAACGTTGCCGTACAGCCCCACCAGCAACTCGCTGGTCAGGAAGATCAGGTCAAGCGCGAGGAACCCGGCCACCAGTTTGCCGAGCGCCGTGACCAGCGCGGCGTGGTCCTTGTCCTTGCGCCCAAAAAAGGCATAGACGAAGGTGAGCAACGCGCCGCCGGAGGCCAGCGCTGAGACGATGAAGATCAGCGGGAAGAGGCCGGTGTACCAGTACGGGCGCGCCTTCACCACGGCGAAGATCGCCCCGGTGCCGCCGTGGACCCCAATGGCGACTGGGACGCCGAGCGTCCCGAGGATCTTCACCAGCCGCATGTCCTTTGCCGCCGATTCCTCCGAGAGATCCTTGCTGCCGAGGGCGAGGATGCGGCAGATGCGACCGGCCGAACCTGGCTGCTGCCCGCGCCGGATCAGATCACGGCGCATCAGGAGCCAAAGTTCCGCCAGCAGGATCACCAAATACAGGTTGTAGAAGTGGATCTCCCATTCGAGAACGGAGGTCGAGCTACGGTTGACAAAGACCGTCCAGAAGCGCTCCAGGTGACCGAGGTCGAGCCAGATGAACGCCAGCCCGGTGCTCAGGGCGATGAAGGCGGCAAAAAGCGCCATGCGGCCGATCGGCTCGAAGCGCTCGAGACCGAAGACATAGATCATCGTCGAGATGAGGAACGAGCCCGCGCTCAGACCGATGAAGTAGATGTAGAACGCGACCCACAACCCCCACGGCACCAGGCTGGTCAGGTTGGTGACCTGCAGGCCCTGCACCGTGCGAATGTAGATGGCCACGATCCCGACGACGGCCACGACGATGAGGAGTGTCCAGTAGGCAAGCGTGAGGGATTTCTCTCGCATAGTCACCCTTCCCGATTGCGGAGTGCGGACTTTTACGCCCCGATCCACAATGTCATACGAGGTAGAAAACGTTGGGCTCCGTGCCCAACTCCTCCTTCAGCCGGAAGCTGCGCCGCTCGGCCACCAGGCGGGAAATTTCGGAGTCGGGGTCGTTGAGGTCGCCGAAGATGCGTGCGCGCGGCATACAGGTTTGCACGCAGGCGGGCTGCTCGCCGCGTGCCAGCCGGTGCAGGCAGAAGGTGCACTTACGCACGTTGCCGACCGGGCTGCCGCCGTTGGTACGGTCGCGGTACTCGCCATACTCGGGCGAGGGCTGCTGCTCGAAGACACTCATCGGCTCGTGGTAATTGTCGCCGAAGTCGAAGTAGCGCGCGCCGTAGGGGCAGGCGGTGACGCAGTAGCGGCAACCGATGCAAAGATCGTAGTCTACCACCACGATGCCGTCTTCCTCACGCTTCCACGTCGCGCCCACCGGGCAGACGTCCACGCAGGGTGCGTTCTCGCAGTGGTTGCAGAGCACAGGGAGGAAGTGTCGTCGGACGTGAGGGTATTCGCCGACTTCTTCTTTGATGACTTTGGCGTAGGCCACACCGGGAGGGGTGTGATTCTCTTGCTTGCAGGCGATGGTGCAGGCTTCACAGCCGACACATCGCCGCAGGTCGATGGCCATGCCATAGCGTTTTCTGGCCATGGGCCCTCCGCTCGAAGGAGGGGGTATGGGGGTATTGGCCGCGGCAATCGCGCCCAATACCCCCCAGCCCCGACTACTGAGAAGAAACCGAACGGTTGCTGAATACTTTAGCGGAGAGTGAGCACGCGGGGTATCGGGGAAAACGAAGATTTATGAGGCAGAGGGATCAGGGAATTCCCTGATTTCTGGGCGAGGCGTCAGACCTTTCCCTGACAGGGCTAGTTGCTGGCCCTTACCACCGACTCAGCCCACCCATTCGGAGGCGACGACGCGCATCCGCACAGCCGCGGCTGCGCGGATGCGCGTCGTCGAGAGGCCCCCCACAAATGACAGCCCGGTACGGCCGGTGGGCTGAAACGGCGTCAAAGAGCGCCTGGTGCAATCCCGGGTTGGGCGCGGCGGCCTGGAGCAGAGGGTCCAGCAGGCCGAAGCGCGCCGCCAGGATCGTCAGGCGGCGCATCGCCTGGCCGTAGGGCAGGTCGCCGGTGATGTCGCGATTGGCGGCGGCAGGCCTGAAATGCCCGCGCTGAAATCCCCTGTCGGACGATGACTTGGGTCACCCGAATGCCGGTCTGGATCGCAGACGTCACCCCCTTCCCTTTGAAAGCCCGTATCAGCCCAGCCGCGTTGCCCACCATCACAAAGCGGTCGCCCGCGAAGTTCCGTGCCAGGCCACAGGGGAAGCGGCCTTTGAAATAGTGCAGATCGTTGGGATCGGAGCGGCGGGTATTTTCCAGACACGGCAGGGCGCGCCGGACCTCCGGAAAGGTCAGGAAAGCGTCCATCAGAGTGACGCCCACCGCGGCACCGGCGATATTGACGGTGAGGTGATAGCCCTAAAGATGGTGATGTTGAGGTCGAGATGCACCTCGTCGGCGAAGCGCAACAAATGGAGGGCGGTGGAAGTTCCCGCCGGCCCACTACCGATGATGACCACAGGCCTGCCGTTGACGACACGCATCGCACCTCCGTCTGCGTGCCATCGGCCAACCGACCCAGACCCCGATCACGGCTGCGAATATGGTGCCGGGGCGAACGCCGAAGTCCGCCCCGGCGACGGCGATAGCCGGCTCGAAAGGATTGCTGGCGGCTGCCAGCGGCTTCAGGAGCGGAGATACTTCGAGAGGGAATACCTGTTCATCCCGCGCCCACCCAGCAGGGCGCGTCTCAGGGGCTCGGGCGTGGCGGTGATCTCGACGCCCACAAAAACGGCCGGCGGAATGCCGCTTTGTTCCAGGTCAGGGCGCAGGACGGGGAAGCGCGTCTGCAGCGCCGCCAACGTCGCCGCCACGGTGGCCGGGTCGGTCAGTTCCAGATGTACCTCTTTCGCTCCGATGGTGCGCCAAAAGGGCTCTCCCAGCCGTACCTGGATGTTCTTGATGCCACTTCATTCGGAAAGACGAATGACGTCGTCGGGTGGGGCCCCAGCGTCAGGGACCGCCGGAGGAGAGCAGCCCCTTTTCCCGCGCGTATCGCAGCCATTCCACGCGGCTCTTGACGCCCAGCTTTTCCGCAATATGCGTCTTGTGTGTTTCGACCGTCTTGACGCTGATGACCAGCTTTTCTGCGGTTTCTTTATTCGTGTACCCTTCCACGATGAGTTTCAGCACCTCGATCTCGCGCGCTGTCAATCTATTTTTCTCGGTCTCCCGCGATTCCGGACGACGCCCCGTTCCTGTCGCGCCGAGGTAGCCCTCGATCATCGCCCTTGTCATGGCCGGATCAACAAAGGCCTCGCCCCGTGCGACCGCCCGGATCGCGCTAAGCAATTCTGCCTCGGCCGCTTTCTTGAGCACGTAGCCGGCTGCACCGGCACGCAAGGCTTCGCGCAGGATCGCTTCGTCCTCGTGCATCGTGAGCAGCAACACTCGTACACCCGGCGCCCGCTCGCGGACCGCGTGCAGCGCGGCGAAGCGTTCGTTGCCCGGCATGGTCACGTCAAGCAGCAGCACGTCCGGCTGCAGCGTCGCGGCGAGACGAACCGCCTCGCTGCCCTCGCCCGTCTCGCCCACCGGCTCGAGGTCGGGCTGGGTGGCGAGCAGCGCCTTCAGCCCGGCGCGCAGGACGGTATGATCGTCAGCCAGGAGAACGCGAATCTTGTTCATCGTTCACTATTCCGTCGGCCAGGGGGATCTCCACAAAAATCGTCGTCCCACGTCCTCGCTCGGACTCAATCGTGAATCGCCCGCCACAGAGCGCGGCGCGCTCTTGCATGCCGAACAGGCCCAGGTGAGGATAGGCGGCCCCGGAGGAGTGAAACGCGGCTTTGACGTCGAAACCGGCGCCATCATCCTCGATCACGGCGATTAACGCGCCATTCCGCCGCTCCAACAGCACGCCCACGCGCTCGGCGGCCGCATGTTTGGCGACATTCGCCAGTGCTTCTTGCACCACGCGATAGATGGTCGTCTCCACCTCACTCGCCAACTGCAGGCCGTCCAGCCCGTGAGCCTCGAAATCGGCCACTACCCCGGCCCGTGCGCCAAAGTCCCGTACGCAGCTCTCGACCGCCTTCACCAGTCCCAGTTGATCGAGGGCGTTCGGGCGCAGTTCCACCGCCAGGCGGTGAATCTCGTCAAACACGTGTTTCGTCAGCGCTTTGAGATCGGCCACTTGCTGTTGGGCCGCCTCTGTCAGAACAGGCGCGTTCTCCAGCGCGCGCAGATTCAAAAGCAACGTAGTGAGCAACTGCCCGGCCTCATCGTGAAGCTCGCGGGCGATGCGCTTCCGCTCGGCCTCCTGCGCCGTGATGACTTGCGAGAGCAACTGCCGGCGCAGTGCCTCCTTGCGCTTGACTTCTTCCCACAGCCGCGCATTTTCGACCGCCACGCCGAGTTGGCGCCCAACCGAATCCAGGAGAGTCATCTCCTCCGGCGTGAACTGGCGCGCCTGGTCACTGGCGACGTTCATCACCCCCACGACACGATCACGCGCGACGAGGGGCACGCTGGCGTGGCAGATCAGCCCGGCGGCGGCGATGACCGCGGGGCTCAGGCGTGGACACTGGCGCGGGATGTCGCTAATGGCCAGCGGGCT
>DOUV01000622.1 GCA_003520455.1 Chloroflexota bacterium
CCCGGCGGCTGGCCCAGGAACAAGGGATCGATCTGGGCCAGATCGCGGGGAGCGGGCCGGGCGGGCGCATCACCGCGGACGACGTGCGCCGTAAGGTTGAGGTGACAAGTCGCCCGGCGCTGCGAGGCATCCCGCTGGCGGGGGTGCGGGCGACGATCGCCAAACGGATGCAGAGCAGCTTGCAGACAATGGCCCAGCTGACGCTGACCACCGAAGCCGATGTGACTGATCTGGTCGCGCTGCGGGCGACGCTCAAAGAGCAGCACGACGTGACGTATACCGATCTGGTGACGAAGGCCGCGGCCCTGGCATTGCAGGCGCACCCGCGGCTGAACGCGAGGCTGGAAGGAGAGGAGATCCGGCTGCTGCCGGAGGTCCATATCGGCGTCGCGGTGGCGTTGGAGGATGGACTCATCGTGCCGGTGGTGCGCAATGCCAGCCGCAAGTCGCTCCGCGAGATCAGCCAGGAGACGGCGCGACTCGTCCGGAACGCTCGTGAGGGGAACCTGCGCCCCGACGAGGTGACCGGAAGCACGTTCACCATTACTAATCTCGGCATGTACGAGATCGACGCTTTCACACCGATCATCAACCCGCCGGAGGTGGCGATTCTCGGCGTGGGGCGGATCGTTGAAAAACTGGCGCGAGCGAGCGAGGGCATCGTCTGGCGGCAAATCATGACCCTGAGCCTCACCTTCGACCATCGCCTCATCGACGGGGCCCCCGCGGCGGCGTTCCTACAGGCTATCAAGAGACAGCTGGAGAGCCCGTCGTCGCTCGCCGCGTGAGACATAATCCGTTGGCGGGCGCGGCTGTCCGGCCCGCGGCCACGAATGGAACAGCGCCGCTGCGCGGCTGCGCCGAGTGTAGAATCGATACCAGAGGGAAGCGATGGATTTCAGCGCAAACGAGGAACACGATCTGATTCGCCAGGCAGTGCGCAAGCTCTGCGAGCGGTTCCCCGATGCCTACTGGCGCGAGCTCGATCAGACGAGCAGCTATCCCGACGCCTTCGTGCAGGCGCTCAGCGAGGCCGGCTGGTTGGCGGTGCTGATCCCCGAAGCCTACGGGGGCGCCGGCCTCGGCATCACCGAGGCGAGCATCATCCTCGAGGAGATCAACCGCTCGGGCGGGAACGCCGCCGCCTGCCACGCGCAGATGTACATCATGGGCACGCTCCTGCGTTACGGTAGCGAGGCGCAGAAGGAGCGCTACCTGCCCAAGATCGCGACCAGCGAGCTACGGCTGCAGGCCTTCGGCGTGACCGAGCCGAACGCTGGCTCGGAGACGACGCGGATCGAGACGCGTGCCGTACGACAGGGCGACCGCTACGTCGTCGACGGCCAGAAGGTCTTCATCTCGCGCGCGGCGCAGTCCGATCTGCTGCTGCTGCTCGCCCGCACAACGCCCTACGAAGAGGTCGACGACAAGACGCGCGGGCTCTCGGTCTTCCTGGTCGACCTGCGGGCAGCGATCGCCGCGGGGACGATCGAGCTTCGCCCGTTGCGCATGATGCTGAACCATCACACGACCGAGCTCTTCATTCGCAATCTGGAGATCCCTATCGAGAACCTGATCGGGCAGGAAGGGATGGGCTTCCGCTACATCATCGACGGCTGGAACGCCGAGCGGATCCTGATCGCCTCCGAGTCGATCGGCGACGGCCGCTGGTTCGTCGAGCGCGGGTCGGCCTACGCGCGCCAGCGGGTCGTCTTTGGCCGTCCGATCGGCGCGAACCAGGGGGTGCAGTTCCCGCTGGCGCTGGCGCATGCCCACATCGAGGCGGCCAACCTCGTCCGGATGCAGGCCGCCTGGAAGTTCGACCGCGGCCGGCGCTGCGGGGCGGAGGCCAACATGGCAAAACTGCTCGCCGCCGACGCGGCCTGGGAAGCCGCCAACGCCTGCCTGGACACCCACGGTGGCTACGGGTTCGCCGCGGAGTACGACGTCGAGCGCAAATTCCGCGAGACCCGGCTATACAAGATCGCGCCGGTCAACAACAACCTGGTGCTCGCCTACCTGGCCCAGCACGTCCTGGGTTTGCCGAAATCGTACTAAGCACCCCGAAGCGTGGTGCTGAAGAAAGGATATCGAAGGTTGCCGAGGCGCGCGGCGCGGCGCGCAGGCGACCCCATGCGTTCCGTCGACGAGAGGACCGACAATGGAATCCGACCGCGAGCCGAAGCCTGATTTATATCCTTGCCCGCCACTTGCGGACGTGCGCGTGGTTGCGCTGGAGCAGGCTGTTTCGGCCCCACTGTGCACCCGCCATCTCGCCGATATGGGTGCTGACGTAGTGAAGTTGGAGCGGCCGGACGGCGGCGACTTTGCCCGCCGCTATGACACGGTCGTACACGGCCAGTCCGCATACTTCGTCTGGCTGAACCGTGGAAAGCGCAGCGTGACGCTCGATGTCAAGGCCCCGGCCGACCAGCCGCTGCTCGAGGCGCTCCTGGCGCGTGCCGACGTCTTCGTCCACAATCTCGGCCCGGGCGTCATCGACCGGCTCGGCCTGGGCTGGGAGGTGCTACACGAGCGCTGGCCGCGGTTGATCAGTTGCGGGATTTCCGGGTACGGCTCCGAAGGCCCCTATACGCACCGCAAAGCATTCGACCTGCTGGTCCAAGGGGAGAGCGGGCTGCCCTCGATCACCGGGACGCCCGAGGAGCCGGTGAAAGTCGGCATTTCGATCGCCGATATCGGCGCCGGGCTGTATGCCTTCTCGGCAATCCTCGTGGCCCTCTACGAGCGGGTCCACACCGGCGAAGGACGGATGATCGACATCTCGATGCTCGAATGTCTCGCCGAGTGGATGATGGTGCCGGCGTATTACCAACTCTACAGCGGGGCCCCGCCGGCCCGGATGGGGATGCGCCACAATATGATCGTCCCGTATGGCCCCTACCGTGTCGGCGACGGCTCGATCATCAATCTGGCAGTGCAAAACGAGGGGCAATGGCGCCGCCTGTGCGAACTTGTGCTCTGCCGCCCGGAGTTGGCCGACGATCCGCGCTTCCGGAGGAACCATCTGCGACTGGAACACCGCGAGGTGCTGGAGGCGATGATCGAGGAGAGCCTGGTGGGAGAGACCGGGGAGAGCGTGCGAGCGCGGCTCGACGTGGCGGACGTCCCGCACGGGACCCTCAACGATCTGGAGGGGCTGCTGGCGCATCCGCAATTGGCCGCGCGGCAGCGTTGGTTCGACATCGAGAGCCCGGCCGGTGCGGTCCGCGCGCTGGCGCACCCCA
>DOUV01000016.1 GCA_003520455.1 Chloroflexota bacterium
CGAGCCGGTCGCGGCGACGCAGCCATTGGGGGCGACGGCGACCCAACTGCGGAGGCTGCCATCGGCTAGCCGCCGGCGCAGCGCTCGCTCGATGGCGTCGGTCGCGTCGTCGAGCCTGGGATGATCCCCATAGCCCATCGCCTCGTGCATCAGGCGGCGCAGGGCGACGAGGTCGGGAACGTCGTCGAGGGTGGCGGGGCGAATCGTGTAGCCGTTCGTGGGCATGCCTTGCGCGGATTTCACGAACGAATGTGGCTCGGTCATTCCCAACTCGTACCGTTCGCGGCACGCCTGGCCGGATGAAGGGGTGCCTGGGAACGGCGAATGCCGCCCAGGATCAACGACACCGGATGCGCTGGCGGTTCCGGCTGGTTCACCCCCGCCTTTGCAAGCAGATCAGCAGCCGCATCGATGGGCACAATCAGGGTGGCCCGGTCGAGGTTGGGATAGCCGAGCGCTTTCATGTTCTCGTGGCCGAGCACGCCGCCGACGATGACGCCGATGAGCTCGCCGTGCTCGTTCACCGCCGGACCGCCGCTTGAGCCATAGGTTGCGCCGGCATTTGTGACGATCAGGGCCACACGATTGTGGAAGGTGTGGGCCTGTGCCAGGTAACGGCCTTTGTCAGAGGCGAGCCAGCCCTCCTTGCCGGGGTAGCTCAGGGTGTAGAGTGGGTCGCCCGGCTCCAACTTGTCCGGGGCAGCCAGCGGGACGGCTGCGAATCCGGGGAAATCGGGCTCTCGGACGCGCAACACCGCCAGGTCGATGCTCGGATCGGTGGCGATGACATCGGCGGTGAAGTGCCAGTCCCCGAAGGGCCCGACGGCAATCCGGTCCGCCTCCTGGCCGTTCAACGCGTCGCCGATGACATGATAGGCGGTGATGAAGGTGCGCCCGTCGCGGCCCACAACGACGCCGCTCCCCCAGAAGTTGGGTTCCTCAATAGGGTGGCGAATCTCGATTGTGGCGTCGTGCGCGCGCTGCCAGAGGGGGGCGGGCAGTTCCTGAGGCAGCGGAGGAACAGGGTGTTCCGGGCGGGTGGGAAAATCACTGCCAGACGGTGGCGGTGGGGCCGGAGTGGGTGTCGCCGGCGTGAGGGTCGGCCCGCTGCAACTCGGGAGGCCCAACTGCTGGCCGACGCGAATGAGGTCGGGATTGGTGATCTGCGGGTTGGCCTGCAGGATGGCCTGCACCGACGTTCCGTGACGAGCGGCGATCTGCCACAGCGTATCGCCGCGCTGGACAGTGTAGGTGCAGGGCGTGGCAGTGAGAGGCGCCGGGAGGACCAGCAATCCGACGAGGAGCAGGGCGAATCCAAGCCGGTGCCAGCGGAAGGCCACCATGCGTCGTACGACTCTCTGCATAATCGATCCCTCCATTTCCCCCTGCTCCTCGCTAACGCCCACGCGTGGTCAGGTGGCGAGTGCAGTGCGAATCTCGCCGGCCAGCGCTCGGGCGCGTTGAGGCGCGTCGCCGGCGTAGCCGCTGGCGTCGAGCAGCGCACGAATGCGGGCTTCAGGGAGAACCCGGAGCACCTCCGAATCGTGGGCGAGCGTCTCGGCCAGCGGATTCGGTTGCCCGGCACCCGCGGCCGCCCAGGCCGCCAGGCTATGGCGGCGGATGATCTCGTGCATCTCCTGCCGGTCGGCGCCCGCTTTGACGGCCTCCATCAGCAGTCGCTCGGTCGCGGCGAAGACCCCGTAGGTGGCGAGGGTTCTCGCCACTGCCGCCGCATCGATCTGCAGGTTTTGAACCAGGCGTTGCCCGACCGTCAGGATTTCATCCACCGCCAGAAAGACCTCCGGGAGAATGACCCGGCGGTTAGCGCTGTCGTCCAGTGTACGCTCGAGCAGGCTGTGAGCGGCATTGTGCCAGGCCACTGCGGGGAGGGAGGCGACGTAGCGGGCCAGGCTATCGATCTTCTCGGCATTGATCGGGTTGCGCTTGAAAGGCATCGCCGACGAGCCGACCTGGTGTTGGCCGAACGGCTCCGACCACTCGCCGATGGGCGGGCTCTGGAGCAGCCGCAGATCGAAGGCGAATTTGTAGAGCGTGGCCGCGACGCCGGAAAGAGCGTTCACGACACGCCAGTCGAGCTTGCGCGGGTACGTCTGGGTTGCCACCGGGAAGGCTTCCAGGCCGATTTTTTGCATCACGCGGGCCTCGAGTTCGGCCGGCGTCACGCCCGTCCCCTCGAGTAGTTGCGCATAGCTGGCGCTGGTGCCGACGGCCCCCTTGAAGCCCTTGCCGCGGATGCTCGTGCGGACGGCTTGGAGCTCGGCGAAATCGTCGAGCAGGTCTTGAGCGTACTGCGCCAGGCGATACCCGACCGTGGTGGGCTCGGCCGGTTGGATGTGGGTGAAGGCCATCGTGGGGGTGGCGGCCCAGCGCTCGATCTGCAGCGCAAAGGTGTCGAGGAGCCGGGCGGTGGCGGCGATCATCAGATCGAGGGCCTCGCGCAGGCGCAGGGCGTCGGCGTTGTCCTCGATGTCCATGCTGGTTGCCCCCAGGTGGATGATACGCCCACCGAGCGGTGCCTGCTCGGCGAAGGTCCGGACCTCGGCCATCAAGTCGTGGTGGATCTCGGCCTCGATCTGGTGAGCGCGCTCCACGTCCACCTCGTCCTGATGCGCGCGGAGATCGGCCACCTGCTCGGCGCTGACCAGCCCGGCCTCCTGCTGGGCCTCGGCCAGCGCCAGCCAGAGGCGCCGCCAGAGCCGGCGCTTGTGCTGCTCGCTCCAGATGTGGCGCATAGCCTCGCTTCCATAGCGCCACGTGAAGGGGGAAAGGAACGTATCGTAGCTGTAGCTCATGGGCCTATCGCCCTCTCCGGCGTGTGGAGATTGATGGAACGGGTATCGAACTCAATCCGGGAATCAGACGCGCAGCGTCCGACATTCCAGGCCATCCTCCGTCTGTCTTCTCAGGGTGCGATTGTAGCGAAGGGGCGGGTCGCGGGCAAAGTGGCGAGGTGGGACCGCCGGTGGTGCGGGTGCGACCCGACGTCTTCGGCGAGAACCCGAAGGGGGTCCTCGCGTGCCGAGGTGGGACCGCCGGTGGCGCGGGTGCGACGGACAGGGTGCCCGAATGGGTAGTTTCTCGCCGCAGGACTTGACAGCATCGCCAAGCGGCGGTATAGTCCCCGCGATCCTTCGAAATTCGCAGGGAGTTCTTGGTGGCAGCATTCGCGCCGAAAACCGCGCAGGAGAAAAAACCGGACCTTTGGTCTGGCTGATCCTACTTGGGCGTGACTCACCACGAGGAACGCGACACAACCGGCGGCCAGACGCAATCTGGCGCCGGTTTTTTGTTGTGCAGAAGGAGCAGTCAACGCGTAGCGGTCAACGGAAGGGACGACGGATTCACGGGGGCGGCTGCCGCCGGCTGTCGTTCCATCCGTTCTTCGGTTGTCCGCTGTGCGCGGGGCACATCCGTTGGCCGGCGCGCGCGCGTTAATTTTCTACGAAATTCGCAACAAATACAGGAGGAATTGGCATGCAGACGGCATCTTGTCCCGAGTGTGAGGCCGAGATCAGCTTCCCGGACGATGTCATGCTCAACGAAATCACCCAGTGCCCGGACTGCGGTGCCGAGCTGGAGGTCGTGAATCTCGATCCGTTGGAGGTCGAACTGGCACCAGAAGTCGAAGAGGATTGGGGCGAGTAGGAGGAAGGCATGCACATCGGTATACTCCTTGGGCGCGTCCGCGTGGAAGAGAAGCTTCTGATCCAGGAGATCGAGGGGCGTAGCCTGAGCTACGAAGTCATCAACGACAATGAAGTTCAGTTCGACCTGGAGCGGGCCGGCGCCTGGCAGCGCTTCGACGTGATCCTGGAGCGCTGTGTCAGCCACTCGCGCGCGATGGCCGCCCTGGCCTGCTTCGATGCATACGGCATTCCGACGGTCAACACGCGCCAGGTGGGTGAGATTTGCGGTGATAAGCTCCTGACGACGTTGGTGCTGGCGCGAGCCGGAGTGCCCCAGCCGCGCACTCGCACGGCGTTTACCCATGAAGCGGCAGTCGCCGCCATCGAGGAGTTGGGCTATCCCGTGGTGCTCAAGCCGGCGACGGGCTCGTGGGGGCGCTTGCTGGCGCGCGTGAACGACCGGGATGCGGCCGAGGCGATTCTGGAGCACAAGGAGACCCTCGGCGGTGTGCAGCACGCGATCTACTACATCCAGGAGTACGTCAACAAGCCGGGCCGTGACATTCGGGCCTTCGTCGTGGGCGACGAGACGATCTGCGCGATCGAGCGCCGCTCAGCGCACTGGATCACCAACACGGCGCGCGGTGGGCAGGCAGGCAATTTCCCGGTCACACCCGAGCTGAACGATCTCTGTGTGCGCGCGTCCCGCGCCATCGGTGGCGGTGTGGTCGCCGTTGATGTTTTTGAGAGCGACCGTGGACTCCTGGTGAATGAGGTCAACTACACGATGGAGTTTCGCAACTCCATCGCGCCGACCGGGGTCAATATTCCCGGCCGGATTGTCGACTACGTCGTCCAGGTTGCCCGGGCGCAGCAAAGGACTGCCCTGGCCGCGTAGGATTCCGGCGCGTGATTCGAGATCTTGGATGTGAGCGGATTGCGGGTGCCCGGCCAGTGGCGCATCCGGGACAATCCACCGTTCAGGATCGACAATGAGAGGTTGTATGAGCATCTTCGAGCAGACAATCAATTTTACCCGCGGTGTCCCTGCGGATGAGAGCTTCCCGCTCGAGGAGGTCGCCGAGTGCGCGGCGGCTGTGATCGGGGGCCCCCTCGGGACGCAGGTGATGCAATACGGCAAGAGCTTCGGCTTCGCCCCGCTGCGCGAGTGGTTGGCCGCGCGCCACAACGTGGCGATCGAGCAGGTAATGCTGGCCAATGGCTCACTCCAATTTGTGGATTTCATGGGCCTGGCGCTGCTGGAACGCGGCGACACCGTCTTCGTCGAGTCACCGACCTACGACCGGGTGCTGACCCTGCTGCGGCGTCACGGCGCTCGCATCGTCGGCATTCCGTTGGAGGCCGACGGCCCAGACCTCGAGGCCCTCGAAGTGGCGCTGCGCCACCAGGTGCCCAGGCTCTTCTACATCATCGCCGATTTCCAGAATCCCTCCGGCGCCACCGCCTCGCCCGCCAAGCGCCGCCGCCTGGCCGAGTTGGCCGAGCGGTACGGATTCTGGCTGGTCGAGGATGCTCCCTACCGGCCACTGCGCTACCGCGGCGAGCACTTGCCGAGTCTCTTTGACCTGGCACCGGCCCACACGCTCCAGATGTCCTCGTTCACCAAGCAGATCAGCCCAGGCGTTCGTGTCGGCTATTTGATCGGCGATGCGACGGCGCTGGCGCGGTTGGCCAGAGCCGCCGAGGATACCTATATCACGCCCAACCTGATCGGAGAGGCCACAGTCTACGAGTTCTGCCGTCGCGGCTGGCTCGATCCCCAACTCGACCGGCTGCGGACGCTCTACGGCCCGCGGTTGGAAGCGATCTGCGCGGCGCTGCGTGAGCGGCTCCCCGATGCCGAGTGGATCGAGCCCGATGGCGGCTTCTTCCTCTCGGTCACGGTTCCCGTGGGGACGACCAGCGAGGCCCTGCGCGCGCGGGCGGCGGCGCTCAAGCTCAACCTCAGCGATGGGCGCGGCTTCTTTCCCAACCCGGCGGAGGGGGAGCGCTTCCTGCGCCTGCCCTTCTGCGCGCTCACACCCGACGAGCTTCGCGAGGCTGTTCGCCGTCTTGCATTCGCAGTGAATCAGTCCTAAGTGAACGGATCGGCGTAGACTTGAATCCGAAACTCAGGAGTTACGACTCCCCCGAGGGAATCATGCGGGTTTCGATTGTCGGTGCCTCCGGGTACGTTGGGGGCGAGGTGTTGCGGCTCTTGCTGGGCCATCCTCACCTGGAGGTCGCGCAGGTGACCAGCGAGCGCCTGGCCGGGCGCTTCGTGCACTCGACTCACCCCAACCTGCGCGGGGCGACTCAGCTCAAGTTCACCAGCGCCGGCGAGTTGGCGTCGTGCGACCTGCTCTTCCTGTGCCTGCCGCACGGTGAGGCCGCCGGGCGGATCAAGCAATTCGCCGGGCTGGGGGAGCGCGTGGTGGACTGCTCGGCCGACTTTCGCCTGCTCGACCCGATGGCGCACCAGCGCTGGTATCCGGAGACGCCGGTTGCCGCCGAGTGGCGGCAGCAGTTTGTCTACGGGCTTCCTGAGGTCAGCCGCGAGGCATTGCGGGACGCACGCTTTATCAGTGGCGTGGGCTGCAACGCGACCGTGACGACGCTGGGACTCTTGCCATTGGCGCGCGCGGGACTGATCGAGCGCGTCGTGAGCGAGGTCAAGGTCGGGTCGAGCGAGAGCGGGGCCAGCAGCAGTGAGGCCTCGCATCACCCCGAGCGCAGCGGCGCGGTGCGCAGCTTTGCGCCAACCGGCCACCGCCACCAGGCCGAGATCGTGCAGGCCACCGGCCTGGACGAGGGGCAGCTCTTCTTTTCGGTCACCGCTATCGAGATGGTCCGTGGGGCGCTCGCGACCAGCCACGTCTTTCTCCGCCGGCCGCTGGCCGACAAAGATTTGTGGAAGCTCTACCGCGAGGCCTACGGCCGCGAGCCTTTCGTCCGGCTGGTCAAAGATCGCTCGAGCCTCTACCGCTACCCCGAGCCCAAGATTCTGGCCGGCACAAACTTCGCCGACGTCGGGTGGGAGCTCGACGAGCACGGCGGCCGCGTCGTCGTGATCAGTGCGATTGACAACTTGATGAAGGGCGCCGCGGGGAGCGCGCTGCAGGCTGCAAACCTGGCCTGCGGTTTTGACGAGACGGCGGGGTTGGAGTTCCTGGGGTTGCATCCGATTTAGGTGGTGGAGGAAACGATGCTGGTTGTGAAAGTGGGGGGTGGCGCCGGAAACGAACTCGACGGCGCGCTGCGCGACCTGGCGGCGCTCTGGACGGCCGGGGAGCGGTGGG
>DOUV01000169.1:0-4934 GCA_003520455.1 Chloroflexota bacterium
TGAGGGGGCTGCCTACCCCGCGGGGGACCCCCAAGCGAGATCGTCTCGTCGGGGACTCCCCCAGAGGGGACAAGCGAGAACGCCCAGTAGGGGGCCCCGGTGGCGGAGCCTCACCGGGCACGTCTCGTCGGGGACTCCCCCGGAGGGGACAGGCGCGAATGCCTCGCGTGGGCGCCCCCCACGGGGGGAACGCCTTACGAAAAGCCCGCCTTGTCCCCTTGGGCTTGAAGCCCCGGGGCTTGCGGCGGGCTAGATTCGGTCAACGAAAGAGGACGCAATCTGACATGCCGGCGGCAACATCCACGCGCGAGCCGTACAGGTTCCACCTTCCGATCATCGTCCAGAATGATGCCACCGGCGGGTCCGTGCTGTCGAACAAACTCGATTCCGTCCCTCTGCCGAAATGCGAAGGGCGCCGGTTCATCTCCGGCGCCCGCGTCACTTTCTGCCGTCGGACCAGCACAAGTTTTCGGCCCGCCCGCGCCCCGTTATGGAACTGCAAGCTGCACCGGCCCCGTCCTGCGGCCAGCCTTCGCCCCCCTGCTTCACTGCGGCAGCGACTTTCTGTTCTCGAACTCGACAAAGCGATAGCCGACCCCCCGCTCGGTCAGAATGTATTTGGGATTCGAGGGATCGGGCTCGATTTTCTGGCGCAGGTAGGTGATGTAGAGCCGCACGTAGTTATCCTGCCCGACGTACTCCGGCCCCCACACCTTCGAGAGAATCATGTCGTGGGTGAGGAGCCAGCCGGCGTTGTGAACCAGGTGGTAGAGCAACCGCCACTCGGTGGGGCGCAGCTTGATCCGCTTCCCACGCGCGATCACCTCGCGCGCACCAAAATCGATCTGGAGATCGTCATCCACCTCGACGATGCGGTTGTCGCTGGGCGTCTGTACCCGGCGCAGAACCGCCTGGGCGCGGCTCACCAGCTCCCCCGGGCTGAAGGGCTTGGCCATGTAGTCGTCGGCGCCCAAATCCAGCCCCTGAATGCGATCCTGCTCCTCCGCCTGGACGGTCAACATGATGACCGGTACGTCGGTGAAGCGACGCAGCTCCTTCAGCGTCTCGAAGCCGTCCATCTCCGGCATCATCACGTCCAAAATCACCAGGTCGGGCAGGTACTCGCGCACCATTTCGATGCAGCTCCGGCCGTCGCGAGCCTCGAGCACGCGCGCGCCTTTCATCTCAAAGTGGAGACGCACGAAGCGAATCAAACGCTGCTCGTCGTCAACAATGAGCACGAGTCGGTTTTGGAGAGGAGATTCGTTCATAATGCAACACCCAGGTCCTATCAGTTGACTGTGGCTCGTAAACTCCGAGGAACTCGGGATCCTTGCGCGAGTTCCCTCAGTTCCCCCGAGTACCCTCAGTTCCCTGGAGTTCCCTCGCCGGGGAGCGAGGCAACTCGACCGTGAACGTACTGCCCTGGCCCGGCTCACTCTCGACTCCAATCGTGCCGCCGTGGGCCTCGACGATGGCTTTGCTCATGTAGAGCCCCAACCCAGTGCCATCGGCGCGGTCGGAGGCGCGGAAGAAGCGCTGGAAGAGCCGCTGCTGATTCTCCGGCGCGATGCCAACGCCTTCGTCGCTGATGCTGGCGCGGACCCCGCCGCGGGTCGGCGCTGCTTCCACCCGGATGAGCGAGTGCGGATCGGAGTATTTCACCGCGTTGGAGAGCAGATTCTGGAAGACCTCGCGCAGTCGCATCGGATCGCCCGTGATCGTTGGGAGTTCGTCGGCGACTTCGACCTGCCAGAGATGGGTCGGGTAGGTCTGGCGGAACTCCTCGACGAGCTTGTGGAGCAGTGGGCCCAGTGCGACCTGGTCCAGGTCTAACGTCAGCGCCCGAGCCTGGAGCCGCGCCGCCTGAAGCAACTGGTTGACCATCTCGGTCAGGTGGTCCGTTTCCGTCAGGATGACGTCCAGCGACTCGTGGTAGAGTTTCTCATCCTGGTGGACCTGGGGATAGCGGAGCGTCTCGGCAAAGCCCCGAATCAGCGCCAGCGGCGTCTTGAGCTCGTGCGAGAGCCCGGCCAGAAAAGCGCCCTTGGCGTTCTCGCTCTCCTTGTAGGCGGTCAGATCCACGACGTTCGCGACGTAGCCCTCCACCGTCCCGGCGGCGCTCAACAGCGCTGTGATGGTCACCTGCACGTAGGCGCCGCGCGTCCCGGCGTGGCGGCGCAGATAGCCTTGAATTGTCACCGGGGTCTCGCCGGAAGGGAGAGGCACCGGTATCTGGCGGCCGGTCTCATCCTCCAACTGGAGCAGGTCGCCCACCTGCACCCGCGCGAGGGCCTCCTGCGGCCAGCCGGTGAGCGTCTGCAGCACCGGATTTTGCACGACCACGCGCCCATTCACGTTCAACAGGAGCATCCCGACCGGACTGTGCTCGACGACCGTCGCCAGTTGGCGCTCGCGCGCCGCCAGCCGCTCGAGAAAGTTGAACCGGTCGAGGGCCAGCCCCAGGTACTGGGTGAAGGTTATCAACAGCCGGACGTCAGCCGGACTGTAGGCGTTTGAACGGATGCTGGCCGCCCAGAGCACTCCTAACGGCCGGGTCGCGCCCCGAATTGGAACGCCGACGGCCGAACGGAACCCGGCCCGGCGCAGTACGGCCGGCGCCGTCTCGTCCTCGCTCAGGTTGGCGATGATCTGCGGCGGCGCCTCACGCTGCAAAAGCGCCCGGCTGGGCTCATCGAGGGTTGCCAGGGCTGCCTCACCCAATCGCTCGGGTACCCGTCCGCGGTAGATGCGCTCGACGAAGCGCTCGCTCGCTACGTCCCACCTCAGAATCGCGAGCCACTCGGACGGCCCGGCGATGGCGGCGTGCTCAGTCGTCAGCTCGAGGGCGGTCTTCCGGTCGGAGGCACGCAGAATGCTTACCGAAAAATCGTACAGGTGGCGAAGTTCCCCGGCCTGGACCGCCATCTCGGCATACAGGTTCGCATTCTGAATGGCGATCGCGGCCTGATCGGCGAAGGCCGTCAGCAATTGGGTGTCGAGCGGTGTAAACATAGCCGCTCCGGCGGAGCGAAAGACGAACAGCACGCCGATGAGCTCATCGTGCATCGCAAGGGGGAGCGCCAGCACCTGGGCGAAGCTTTTGGGGAGGTGTGAGGCCAGCAGACGAAGCCGCCGCTCCAACTGGGGTGTGTTCCAGGCAGCCGGCTCGTCAGGTGGGAGCAGGCGCGGGACGCGCTCGAGCAGGGGATGGAGACTGTCGAGGTACTGCTCTTCCAGTCCGTAGCCGGCTACAACCTCGAAGCGCCCGTCCGCCTGACGCATGGCAATGACGCCGGCGCGGCCGTTGGTGATCTCGACCGCATAGCGAATCACCAACGCAAGCACCTCGCGAAGATCGAGGCGCGCCGTCATCGCACGGGCGATCTGCAATAGGTAATCGCGTTGTAGCAGACGGTAGTCGGGCAATTGATTCACAATTCTGCCTCAGGAGGTGGTGCTCCACCTGGATCGAGTTGAAGGTCCGCGGGGCGAAAACTCACTCCGTCGCAGCGACGGCGAATGCCCGCGAGTATTGTAGACCTGCCGGCTTCTCCCTTCAACCGCCAGACGGTCACGGCCAGGACTCTAACAGCACTCTAACAAGACGCTGGCACCGCTCTAACGTCATTCGGTTATTGTAAAGATTGTAACGAAGACGGCCCGACCGGCCAACTCGGAAAGGGGTATTCCCGCACTATGAGAAGGGGGCAGACTGATGGCAGTCGCACTCGGCCAACCACTGCCTGATTTTGAACTCCCATCCCTTCAGGAGCCAGAACGCCGGTTTCGATTAATCGACGAGCGGGGAAAAATCGTGGTTGTCCTCTTCTGGGCAGCCACCTGCCCGATGGTCCGGCGGTACAATCGCTATCTGGAAGGATTCGCGGACAGCTACCGGAGCCAGGGCGTCCGGCCGCTGGCGGTTGATTCCCACCTGTGGGACACGCCCGAGCGGCTCCGTTTCACTCTGGGGAGGCGCCTCCCCCGGTTTCCCATCCTGATCGACCGGGACGGTGCCGTTGCCCGCCAGTTCGGTGTCGAGGTCACACCGACCGTTTACGTTGCGGACCGGAATGGCGTTCTGCGCTATTGGGGCGCGATCGACGACATGAGTCTCGAGAAGCATTGGCCAGATGTCAACTACCTGGAAGAAGCCGTGGACGCACTCTTGCTAGAACAGGAAGTAGCCGATCCCTCTAACCCACCGGTCGGGTGCGAATTGGAGTTGGCCGTCCCGGCGTGAACCAGGAAGTGGAGGGGGCTATGGTGCTACGGTGTGATAATTGTGACTTTCCAATCCTGGGTTTTCCCGCCCGAGTGGGTGAGCGGGTCTACTGTTGCCTGGATTGTGCCAGGGGTGGCCCCTGCAACTGCAACTACACCGTGCTGCGCCAACAGACTGCGCAGATACATTGGTTGTTGCCCGGCTGGCACAGCCAGGTTCACTTTCGGTCAATCACCGGAAACAGTGGGGAGAATAGACACGAGGCGTGAAACGCAGTCTGGGGGTGAGAACACCTGGCCCGGCGTCTCACGTTTCACGCGTATCGTATAAGGAGGACAGCAATGCCGAAAATTATTGGCATCGACCTGGGAACAACGAACTCGGTCGTGGCCGTGATGGAAGGCGGCGAGCCAACCGTCATTCCCAACGCGGAAGGCGGGCGGATCACGCCGTCGGTCGTCGCGTTCACGAAGAGCGGCGAACGCCTCGTTGGCCCTTCGGCCAAGCGCCAGGCCGTGGTGAACCCCGAGAACACGATCTTCTCGATCAAGCGGCTGATGGGTCGCCGCTTCGACGACCCCGAGGCGCAGCGCACAAAGCAATTGGTGCCGTACGACATCGTGGCCGGCCCCGGGGGCGATGCCCGCGTGCGCACCCCGCAGACGGGCAAGACCTACGCGCCCCAAGAAATCTCGGCCATGATCCT
>DOUV01000169.1:5139-5345 GCA_003520455.1 Chloroflexota bacterium
ACCATCCTGGTCTTCGACCTCGGTGGTGGCACCTTCGACGTGTCGCTGCTCAACGTTGGCGAGGGGGTGGTCGAGGTCCAGTCGACCGCCGGCGACACCTTCCTCGGAGGTGACGACTGGGACCAGCGGCTGGTCGACTACATCGCCGATGAGTTCAAGAAGGACCAGGGCATCGACCTGCGCAACGACCGCCAGGCGCTGCAGCG
>DOUV01000167.1:0-4279 GCA_003520455.1 Chloroflexota bacterium
GCCCCTCCGGGCACGCTGGGGGGCGGATGCATGTGAAACGGGGCTACCGCGCGCTGTGGCCCGCTGGCTGGCGGGACGCCCGCGCTCCCAGAGAGGCCGGTCCCAATCCAGGCGGCACACGGCTGTTCCCCTCCGTGTGTCCTGTCACTGACACGACGTACGCGGTGGGGGAGGGAGACGCGCGTTGTGCGTCTCCCTCCCCCTACGAAGAGCAGTCTTGGGTGGGGGCTGGTACGGAGCGCTGCCACCAAACCGTGGGTTGGGTCGAATTCCAGACAGGGCATTCATCGCTCGCCCGAAACCTCAGGAGTGCCCGGTTTGTGATCACAGGATGAAGCTGCCTATCAAGATCAACAGGGCTCTGCGGGCCAGAATGCTGATGTCAAGCCAGAGGCTCTGGCGTTCGATGTAGGCGATATCGAGCCGAACCTGTTCATTGCGTTCCGGTTCGGCCTGTCCCGAAACCTGCCACAGGCTGATGATGCCTGGAATCACATCGAGGCACTCTGTTTGCCACAACGGGGAGGCGGTGGGATCGGCGGCGGTGGGATGGGGGCCGACCAGACTCATCTCGCCTTTGATGACGTTGATTACTTGTGGCAGTTCGTCGAGCCCAGCCCTTCGAAGAATCCCGCCGATCCGGCTGAGGCATCGATCGGTTGTAATCCCATTGCCAGTCGGTTGCACCGCGCCGACCGGTGCCGGCTCGCGGTTCAGTACCGGGGTGGTTGGCGTCGTGGTTCGAAACGCGTACATCTCGAACCGCCGCCCCCCGCGGCCGGTACGCTGTCGCCTGGTCAGGATCGGCGCACCGGGAGCGTCGAGCTTGAGCAGGATCGCGCACAGAGCGAATGCGATCAGGAGGAACGGCAGGGCCGCCATGCACAGCAGCAGATCGAGCGCTCGCTTCAGGTAGGGGAAGGCTGTGCCGTGGACCGAGTGCCGGCGGCGCTCGAAATGCTCATACCAGGGAAGGGTGACGGTATCACCCCCTCGGAGGTGACGCGTACCTTTGTCACGGGAGGACCGAAGGACGCGCGATAGCTGAAGTAGACCCATTTCTACACCTCACGCAGCTACTATTCATTCTTGCTTAGTGCAAGAACGAGGCGCAAGCGCGGACGCTTTCTCGATGGTCCTTGCGTAAAACTCGTTCCCGTCGAGACTGTCGAGAGTTCTCGTTAAAGCCGGTTCAGCGAGAGGTGGCGGTCGCTGATGAACCGCTCCACCTCCGGCGAGGCTGGGATCACCACCAACTGCAGGTCGTTGCCGCGCTTGAGAATGAAGTGGTAGGCGTCGTGCGCATCGGCGAGTGAGTGCCAGATCGGTCGCACGAAAATTGGAGGGTCGATGGCCCACCCGTCGGTCAGATACTGCTGCAGGCGGTCGAAGCGTAAATCAGATGGCATTACTGCCGCTCCTTGCGATTCTGTAGAGACAGGACAGTCTGTACGATAGCCGAGCGCAACGAATAGGACGTTAACCCACTGTTAATCAGGGGTTAAACCTGGGTTAAGAAGCGATAACAGTACCGTGCGAGGAGGCTATAAGCCCTCGGAGACCGGTCGAGTCGTTGGAGAGGAGCGGCTATGGTGGCGTTGAACAGCGTTGCCAGGTTCGTCGGGACCGCTTGAACGGTCCCAGGAGCGCTGAAGGAGGGGCGCACGGCCGTGCGCCTCTACGAACCAATCCCGCCCGCCGCGGGCCTCCTTGACCGACGTTGTGGCGATGCCTGTGCATTCAAGAACAAATGCGGTGGACAAGGTTGGACGGCAATGTTATAATGCCGAAGCATTGGTAGGGCTCCACGTTATAGTGACCCATTTCTGTGTTGAGGATCTCAGCAGGAGGCCGAAGGGGATGCCAAATAGCGAACTCGTGCGCGAGGCCGTCGAACGCGCCATTAAGAGTTTTGACCCGATTCGCACGGGTGACACAGACATCCATATTGAGGTTGAGAACGGCACCGTTACGCTGTACGGATACGTTCGCACGGGAATGATGAGGAACGTTGCGAGCCAACTCGCGGCTTCGGTCCTCAGCGGGCGAGAGATTCGCAACGCGCTCATCAGTGACGACGACCTCGAAATCACCATCGCAACGGCCATCGAAGAAGCCAGTGAGGGCT
Organism: Chloroflexota bacterium; assembly: GCA_003520455.1. The sequence continues at coordinate 2,129 of DOUV01000167.1, forward strand.
ATCTGGCGCCGGTACCGATCCAGGTGCGAGTCCTCCGCGGCCATTGCGTGCTTCGGGGGCCGGTTCCCAGCGAGAGCGCGAAGGAGGAGATCGAGCGCATCATCTACGGGGTGCCCGGTGTGCTCGAGGTGGCCAATGCGCTCGACGTTGACCCGGGCGCCATCGAGCGTCTGCTGGCGCCGAAAAGGGCCGGCGCCAGGAAGAAGCGAGCTGCCGGCGGCGTGGCTGAAGCGACTGTAGGCGGCAAGCCGGTTACAGCGGCCGACCTGCCGGCCTGGGCACTCAAGCCCAAAGAGGAGTGGACCAAAGCGGACTATCAGGCCCGCGCTGAGGTGAAGATGGCCTTCAAGCGAGGCGAAGGGCCTGACCCGAAAGAGCTCGAACAGGCCGGGGCCCTCTTGCGCGGCGGCGCCCGCGCCCCGGCCGAAGACACAACCCTGGCCGAAGCCGAAGGCGCGACCGGCCTGACCGCCCAACCGCCCGAGCTCGTCGAGGTCCCTGCCGCTGCGGAGATGCCGCCGGCACTGGTGACCGACAGCGCCCCGCCCTCCCCCGCCGTCACTGCTGACACCAGCAATCTGCCTTCGTGGGCGCTCAAGCCTAAGGAGCAGTGGAGCAAAGAGGAGTTCCAGGCCCATGCCAAGGCCAGGAGTGCGTTCAAAAAGGGCGAGGGTCCCAATCCAGACGATTTGATCGCCCAAGGCCAGGCAGCGCTGGCGACTGCCCCCAGCGCGAGCAGCGCTGCGGTGCAGGCAGAGCCAACAGTAGACCTGGCCGCGCTGGAGGCCAGGTACCCCGCCTGGGCGCTCAAGCCCAAGGAGGAGTGGGCCGCGGAGGACTTCAAGGCCCAGGCGAGCGCCAAGAGCGCCTTCAAAAAGGGCGAGGGGCCCGATCCCAAGACCATCATCGAAGAGGCTCAGGCCGCTTTCGAGAAAGCCAAAGCCGAGGCATTCAAGAATCTTCCTGCTGAGGAAGTTCAACCCGCAACTGCTGCGCCTCCCCCTGACACGATCGCGCGCGAGATTCCGCCCGAGTTGCTGGGCAACTATCCCGCCTGGGCGCTCAAGCCCAAGGAGCAGTGGTCGCCGGACGAGTTCAAAGCCCACGCCAAAGCCAAGAGTGCCTTCAAGAAGGGCGAGGGACCCGATCCTGAGGCTCTTATGGCTGAAGCTCAGAGCGCGTTGGCGGCCGTATCCCCTTCGTGAAAGCAGCAAGAAGCTTATCGAGACGGGCTCCGGCGGCAACCCGCCGGAGCCCGTCTTCTTTCTCCTGCCGGCGTCGCCGCACCTCTCTCACCCGCTTAGCAGGTTTCCGAAGCTGGCCGAAGGAAAGTTGATATATACTGGCTCAAGTCCGGACGGATTTCAGGCTATGATCGACTTCGGGGAGTCTGCCCTGGCACTCCTGGGTCGAGTCTGCTAATCTATCTTGACAGGGATTCGCTCAAGGACTATACTCATGGCCTGTTTAACCCACTTTGGCTGTCTCCGTGCTGAGCACCTGACAGTGGTTCCAAAGTGTGCCACGCTCTCTGTCGAGTCGAAAGGAGGCATTGTCCCTCATGGGGAAAATCGTTGGGATTGATCTAGGGACAACGAACTCAGTCGTAGCCGTGATGGAAGGCGGCGAGCCAACCGTCATTCCCAACGCGGAAGGCGGTCGAACGACTCCTTCCGCAGTCGCGTTCACCAAGAGTGGCGAGCGCATCGTCGGACAGTCGGCCAAGCGCCAGGCCGTGGTGAACCCCGAGAACACGATCTTCTCAGTCAAGCGGCTGATGGGTCGCCGCTTCGACGACCCCGAGGCGCAGCGCACAAAGCAATTGGTGCCGTACGACATCGTGGCCGGCCCCGGGGGCGATGCCCGCGTGCGCATCCCGCAGACAGGTAAGGCCTACACCCCGCAAGAAATCTCGGCCATGATCCTGCAGAAGCTCAAGACCGACGCCGAGGCCTACCTGGGTGAGCCCATCACCGAAGCCGTGATCACGGTGCCGGCCTACTTCAACGACTCCCAGCGCCAGGCCACCAAAGACGCCGGCAAGATCGCCGGGCTGAACGTGCTGCGCATCATCAACGAGCCCACCGCCGCCGCCCTGGCCTACGGCCTCGACAAAAAGAAGGATGAAACCATCCTGGTCTTCGACCTCGG
>DOUV01000167.1:4443-4937 GCA_003520455.1 Chloroflexota bacterium
AACGACCGCCAGGCGCTGCAGCGGCTGAAGGAGGCGGCCGAGAAGGCCAAGATCGAGCTCTCCAGCACGATGGAGACCGAGGTCAACCTGCCCTTCATCACCGCCGACGCCAGTGGTCCCAAGCACCTCCAGCTGAAGATCACCCGCTCGAAGTTCGAACAGCTCACCGAGGACCTGGTGGGGCGGCTCAAGGGGCCCTTCACCCGGGCGCTCGACGATGCCAGCCTCAAGCCCAACCAGGTGGACGAGGTCGTGCTGGTCGGCGGTGCCACCCGCATGCCGATGGTCCAGGAGTTGGTCCGCAGCCTCACTGGCAAGGAACCCCACAAGGGGGTCAACCCGGACGAGGTGGTAGCCGTGGGCGCGGCGATCCAGGCCGGGGTGCTGGGCGGGGAGGTCAAGGACGTCCTGCTGCTGGACGTCACCCCCCTGAGCCTGGGGGTGGAGACCCTCGGCGGGGTGATGACCACCCTGATCGAGCGCAACACCACCAT
>DOUV01000167.1:5077-9745 GCA_003520455.1 Chloroflexota bacterium
CGGCTGGAGGGGATCCCGCCGGCCCCGCGCGGGCTGCCGCAGGTGGAGGTGACCTTCGACATCGACGCCAACGGCATCCTCAACGTCTCGGCCCAGGACAAGGCCACCGGCAAGGAGCAGAAGATCACCATCACCGCCAGCACCAACCTCAACCAGGCCGACATCGACCGCATGGTGCGCGAGGCGCAGAGCCATGCCGCCGAGGACCGGCGCCTGCGCGAGTTGGTGGAGGCCCGCAACCAGGCCGACAGTGTGATTTACACGACAGAGCGCAGTCTGCGCGAGTTGGGCGACCAGCTGAGCCAGAGCGACCGGCAACAGATCGAGCAGCGCGTCGAGGAGTTGCGCCAGGCGATGCAGAGCGAAGACCTCCCGCGCATCCACAACGCCATCGAGGCCCTCCAACAGGCCAGCTATGCCCTGGGCCAGCAGCTCTATCAACAGCAGCAGGCAGCGGGCGGCCCTGGCCCCGGTCCTGACGGCGGCCGGGGCGGCGAGGATGAGGACGTCGTCGAGGGCGAGTTCCGCGAGGCCTGACGCGTGATGCGTGAAACGTGAAGAAGGGCGCATCCACCCTCGTGTGAAAGTCGTCGTTTTCCACGTTGCCCTGGCGCGTGATGCGTGACATCACGCATCACGCATCACGCTTTCGATTCATGCCCCGCCTTAGCTGACGGGAATTGTACCATGGAATTCAAGGATTATTACGAGATCCTCGGTGTGGCGCGCGATGCCGACGAGAAAGAGATCCGAAAAGCCTACCGCCGGCTCGCCCGCCAGTATCACCCGGATGTCAATCCCGGCAACCAGGAGGCTGAGGAACGCTTCAAGGAGATCAACGAGGCCTACGAGGTCTTGAGCGATCCCGAGAAGCGGGCCAGGTATGACCAGTTTGGCCGGGACTGGCAGCGCTACCGGGACACCGGGGCCCCGGGTGGCTTTGATTGGAGTCAGTATACCCAACAGCCGGGGGGGCCGCGCGTGCAATACACCTACACGACGGCCGAGGATCTCAACGATCTCTTCGGCGAAGAGGCGGGCTTCTCAGACTTCTTCGAGACACTCTTTGGTCGTGCCGGCTTTGGCCAGCGCGGCGCCCCTCGAACGCGAGCCGCGCGGCCGCGCCAGGGGCAGGATATCGAGCAGCCTCTCCAGGTGACGCTGGCCGAAGCCTACCACGGCACGACCCGGCTGCTGACGAAGGATGGCCGCCGGCTGGAGGTCACGATCCCGCCTGGGGTGAGGAACGGCTCCCGAGTCCGCATGAGCGGTGAGGGTGCTCCGGGGGTGGGCGGCGGCCCCGCCGGCGATCTCTACCTGATCGTGGAGGTACTGCCCGACGAGCGCTTCGAGCGGCGCCGCGACGACCTCTACACCGGTATCGAAGTCCCGCTCCTCACCGCGGTGCTTGGTGGCGAGGTGACCGTGCCCACCCTCACAGGAAACGTCCAACTCACCATCCCGCCCGAGACCCAAAACGGACGGCTGTTCCGGTTGCGGGGCAAGGGAATGCCCAGGCTCCACAACCCGACCGAGCCCGGTGACCTGTACGCCACCGTCACCGTCCGCCTGCCGACGCGGCTGAGCGACCGGGAGCGCGAACTCTTCGAGCAGTTGCGCACCCTCCAGGGACGAGGTGAGCGATGAGCCGCGAATACGACGAGATGGAAGCCCTGCTGCGCATTGCTCGGGATGTCGGAATTCAAGCGCAAGAGTTGATCGAGTGCGTTCAACGCCGCCTGATCCCGCTCAAAGACAACCGTTGGGATGACGAGGCCGTCGAGGCGGCGCGGCGCGTGCGCCGCCTGAGGCGGCTCGGCGTGAACCTGCAGGGAATCGAAGTGATTTTTCACATGCGGCGGCAACTGATCCGGTCGCAACTCGAAGCCCAGCGGCTGCAGGAAGAGATGCGCCGCGCTCAGCAGATTCACGAGTGGGAGATTGCCCGCCTCCTCAGACAACTCGCCCGCGACATTGGAGAGTAGGTACCGATCGTCACGACACGGGGAACCGGATAGGCCCGGCGCCGGGCGCATCGCGGCCGCTCATCTCGACACGACTCTCGAGCAGATGCGCGCCTTCGCCGATCAGCGTCAACTGGCCGCAGCGCGGACCGCAACCAACGAGTTGCGCTTCCACCGCTGCGACGTCAGCCTCTACTGGCTGAACCCGGTTCTCGCGAACGGGGCAAGATGCCATTTTGGCCGAAACCCCCTTCCAATGCTTGTCCTGGTCGCTCCTTTCGGCGATAATCAAGCCGGTTGCGCCTGCTTCCAGACCGCGCCTTCTCGCGGCCGAGGGCCGCGAAAAGGGGTGCGGCGCTGATTGGAAGCACGGTGTGTACGACCAGACAGGCCAACCACCCGAGAACTTCACGATGTGTGGACAAATGGTGTTGGCCGTGGCTGGCTCCGATCCTGCCCGGATACACGATGTTGGGCTGACTGTGACGGGCTCGCGGGGCCTGAACCCGGTCGCCGGCCCGGTCCTCGAGCGCCGTCAAGGAGTCAGACTTCCGAAGTCTCGGAAGACTTGGGAAGTCTTCCGCGCCGACTTAACCGGTGTGCTCGGGAGCGTCAACGAGTGCGTTCCGCCCGAGACCGACGGCCCGGAGCTGATCGTGCGCTAACCGCGTGAAGGAGGAGTTGTGATTCCGCTGGCCGACAGCGTCCATTCGCGCACGATCCCGCTGGTCAACATCAGCCTGATCCTGCTCAACGTCCTCGTCTTCATCTACGAGTATAGTCTCGGGCGCGCGCTCGACCCCTTCTTGTTCACCTGGGGCGTGGTTCCAGCGCAGTTGCTCGCAAACCCGGGCGGCGAGTGGCCCACCGTCTTGACCGCAATGTTCCTGCATGGGGGCTGGTTACACCTGATTAGCAACATGTGGGCACTCTGGATCTTCGGCGACAACGTCGAGGACCGCATGGGCAGCCTGACCTACCTGATCTTCTACCTGGGGGCGGGGATGATCGCCTCGCTGGCTCAAGTCTTCTTCTCGGCAGGCAGCGGACTCCCGCTCATCGGAGCGAGTGGCGCCATCGCGGGCGTCCTGGGTGCCTATCTGGTGCTCTTCCCCAGCGCGCGGGTCATCGGCCTGGTCCCGATCTTCTTCTTCTTTTACACCCTTGAGTTGCCGGCGATCATCTTTCTCGGCTTCTGGTTTCTCAGCCAACTCTTCATCGGCGCGGCCAGCCTGGCCTTCGCCGAAACCATGCAGAACGCCGGCGGGATTGCCTACTGGGCGCACGCCGCCGGCTTCGTGGTGGGCCTCCTGGTGGCACCCTTCTTCCGCCGGCGCCCGCGCCAGCGCTACTGGCCCGATCAGTACTACCCCTTTTAGGGTTGCAGGGTGATAGAGACGCCCCAGCGGGGCGTCAGTACAGGTTGAAGGGTAGTACTCCCACGAGATTTCGGTCTGCCGTAGTAGGGAATGGGGCTCTTCTCAGGAACCGTGAGGCCCGCAGACAGCCGTCCAAAGAGTTCGGACGGCCGGCCACAGTCTTGTGGGGATGGAACCTTCCAACTTTCAACCTGTAACCTTCCAACCTCCAACCGAACAGGAGCAGCGATGTCCTTTCTTGATCTGCTCTGGATCTTTTTGATCCTCAGCTCGCTCTGGCCGGTCGTGCGTCAGCGGATGTTGGAAACGGCTCGCTACCGTCTCCTACAGCAACTTGAAACGAAGCGTGGAACCCGCGTGATCGCTATGATCCACCACCAGGAGACGATCAGTTTTCTCGGGATTCCGATCGCCCGCTATATCGACATCCAGGACTCCGAGGAGATTCTACGCGCCATCAAGCTCACCGACGACCGCGTCCCGATCGACCTGATCCTCCACACACCTGGGGGTCTGGTGCTCGCCGCCGAGCAGATCGCCCACGCGCTGTGCAAGCACCCATCCCAGATCACGGTCATGGTCCCGCACTATGCCATGAGCGGTGGCACGCTGATTGCGATGGCTGCTGACGAGATCTTGATGGACGAGAACGCGGTCCTCGGCCCCGTCGATCCACAGTTGGGGCAGTGGCCCGCGGCTTCCATATTGAACGTGGTCGAAACAAAGGACCGCAATGAGATCGACGATGAGACATTGATCATGGCCGACATCGCTCGCAAGGCAATCTGGCAAGTCAAGCAGGTTGTCAAAGCGATCGTCAGCGATCGGATGACACCCGAACAGGCCGGGCGCTTCGCGGAGACCCTCGCGACGGGCACCTGGACCCACGACTACCCTATCACCGCCGAGGAGGCCCTGGCACTGGGGTTCCCGATCAGGACGGAGCTTCCCAAAGAGGTCTACGATCTGATGAACCTCTACCGGCAGCCCGCCGGACGCCGCCCATCGGTCCAGTACATCCCAACACCCTATGAGGCGCCGCGCGAGCGTCCGAAGAGGCAGCCGGCGGCACGGTTCTAACGTAGCGTTAGCACGTTGTTAGTACATCGCCAATGTCGAGGTGCTATCCTTGTTTTGGCAGGAGCTCGAGGGACTCGCTCCATTGATGGCGGCACTCCGCCCATCCTACTCCCAATGTGACAGCAACTATGCGGTGTACATGGCGATTGAGAGGTTGCATTGGAAAGCGGCATTTTGGTTTGTCGTGCGCGCTGCAGCGCACTATTGCATCTTTCCAAATGTATCCGACCCCCAGCGTGCCCGGA
>DOUV01000955.1 GCA_003520455.1 Chloroflexota bacterium
GCTCGACTACGTGCGCGTCGAACCCCCCGGCGCCCAGGCGCGGGCGCCGGCCACACCGCTCGACGCTCAACTCGGCGCCGCGCTGACGCTCACCGGGATTGACCTGCCGGCGACTGCCACCCCAGGCAAGCCGATCCTGGTGGCACTGTACTGGCAGGCCACCGACATCCCGTCCCGCGACTACACCCGCTTCGTGCACCTCGTCGGCCTTGATGGGAGGCTCGTCACGCAGGTGGACGGCCAGCCTCTCGACGGCTTGTACCCGACCTCGTTCTGGCATCGCGGCGAGACCGTCCGTGACATTGCCACGCTGAATGTGCCGCCTGATCTACCCCCCGGCGAGTATAAGGTGCGCGCTGGGCTCTACACGCAGCAGGGAGGGCGCTTGCCGGTGACTCGAAACGGCGCACCGGCGGGCGATGCGGTCGATCTGGGCATCATCGCGGTGAAGCCATGAACCTCGGCTTGCGACGATACCGGCCTGAAACCAGCCCGTGCCTCCCAGAGCGAGAAGCTGCCAGACTGTCACGGGCAATCTGTCCGCTGCTGAATCCTTCGACGGAAGGCCGACGGGGACAGTTCCCCGGGGACCCGGCTTCGGTGGTGAGACCCATCTGCGGGGCACTGGGCCGCTGACGCGACGAGAACCTGACCTCCCGGCGCTGTCGACGAGGTAGGGCGGCAGCATAACTGTGCCTGGCGCGAGAGTTCATGTACAATCAGGGGCTGGGCCGTGGGCGGAAAGATTCGCCCACCACGAGGCTCGTCCTCGGGGAGACGTTCTATGACCGATTCCATCGCGAGCAATGTTGCAGTTGCCACCGCATCGCGCCCGATCGATTCGTCCGGTCGGATCGACATCTCTGTCGTCATCCCGCTCCTCAACGAGGAGGAAAGCATTACGCGGCTCTACGAGACCTTGACCCAGGTGCTTGAGGCCTTCGGGCGGCCCTACGAGATCGTCATTGTGGATGACGGGTCCACAGATGGCAGCTTCGCGCTTTTGCGCCAGCTGGCGCGCGAGGACCAGCGCCTCACCATCGTGCGGCTGCGTCGGAACTTTGGGCAGACGGCGGCGTTCGCGGCCGGCTTCACCCAGGCCCGCGGCGACGTGATCGTCACGATGGACGCCGACCTCCAAAATGATCCGCGCGACATTCCCAGGCTGATGGCGAAGGTTGACGATGGGTACGACATTGTCAGCGGTTGGCGCAAGAATCGGCAGGACCGTTTGCTCGACCGCAAAGTCCCCTCGTGGATTGCCAATCGGCTGATCTCCAACGTCACCGACGTCCGCCTGCACGATTATGGCTGTTCGCTCAAGGCCTACCGGCGTGAGGTCCTCCAGCATGTCCGACTGTACGGTGATCTCCATCGCTTTATCCCGGCGCTTGCCAGCCAGGTCGGTGGCGCGGTGGCGGAAGTACCTGTCAACCACCACGCCCGCCAGTATGGCCGGTCGAAATATGGCCTCAGCCGTACCATCCGCGTCGTGCTGGATTTGATCACGGTCTGGTTCCTGGCGAGTTACGCCACTCGTCCGTTGCACATCTTTGGGACCATGGGCTTGCTCTCGGCGGGAGCAGGCGTTCTGACCGGTCTCTACCTCACATTCGTCAAATTCCTTCTCGGCCAGGATATCGGCAGTCGCCCGCTGCTCATGTTGGCGGTGTTGCTGGTCGTGGTCGGCGTGCAGCTCATCACGATGGGATTGCTCGGCGAGATGATCATCCGAACCTACCACGAGAGCCAGAACAAGCCGATCTACTATATTCGCGAGACTGTCAATGGTGGGGGGCAGGCGGATGGATGAGACTACCCGAACTCCGGCGCCACGGGCTGGTCACCTGAGTTCCTTTCGCCCCCTCAGCCCCTGACGGACGCCCGTTCCCTGACCTATGGTCGATCGCGTCTGGAGCCGCTGGGCCGTCATGGTGCTCGTTCTGCTGGGCCTGGCGCTGCGCCTGGTCTACAGCCTGCGGAGCAGCCTCTACGTGGATGAATTCACGACGATCTGGGCCGCCCGCCAGGCTCTGGCTCACGGGCTCCCCTGGCTGCCCTCCGGGGTGCTCTACACCCGCGGCCTCCTCTCCGTCTGGCTGCAGGCCACGTTTGTGCCGCTCCTCGGAGATGGGGAGTGGGCCGCACGCGTGCCGAGCCTGCTCGTCAGCACGGTGACCTTGCCGCTTTTCTACCAGCTCGGCCGCCGGCTCTTCGGGCCGGTGGCTGCCATCGTAGCGACGGCCACACTCGCGCTCTTCCCCGATGCGATCGTCTGGGGAGGACGGGCGCGCTTCTACGCGCTCTTCCATCTCTTGATCGTCGTCCAACTGCTCGCCTTCTGGCATGGGTTCGTGATGCCTCCCCGTGACGCAAGCAAGAAAGAGGGACGCCGCGCACGATGGGCCTGGTTGCTGTTGGTCGCGGCCGGGCTCTGGACGGCCGAGCAGACGCTCCTGCTGCTCCCCGCCTTCGGGCTGGGGATCGTGCTCTGGCGCGGGCCGCGGTGGCTGCGAACGCGTGAGGCGCTGGCACTGGAGGGCGGTCTGGCTGGGTTCTTGCTGGCGCGCCTGGGATTTGAAGTGATGGGCCAGCCTGGTCAGCTCACAGTGATCCAGGAGAGCCGTCCCTACGTCAGCCTGTTCGCCGATATCGGCGGCGCGCTACGCGCGTACGCCTCCTTTTTTCTTGCGCCCGAGCAGCTGGGGTTGACCGTCGCCGCGCTGGCCGGCCTCGCCCT
>DOUV01000944.1 GCA_003520455.1 Chloroflexota bacterium
CGAAGCGCTGGAGCAGTCGCACCGCGGCGGCGTGGACGCCCAGCCCCGCCAGGTCGTCGGCCGGCTCCAGGCGAGCCTCGTTCTTGCTGAGATGCAGCAGTGTCCGGGTCGAGGGATCGGCCGGTTGGCCCTCGATGATGAGGGCGTGGATGCCCAGCCAGACCAGCTTGAGCCCGGTGCTCCCTCCCGCGTTGGCTTCTTTGACCCCACCGGTCAGCGGGCTCTTCCCACAGACCGAAATTCGATCACAACTTGAAACCATGTGACCGACCAGGGTCCCGGGCGCGAAAATCAGCTTGTTCTGAGGACCAAGCGGTTCGCAGGTCGCCGGTACTTCGTCCAGCAAAATCCGTGCGCCCAGCGCCCGGCCCCCAAGCCGGGCCCACGTTTCAGGGACTTCCTCGTACGTGATGTGGCCGGTTCCAACATCCACACGCCAGATTTGAGCGCTCAATTCAACCATCCTCCTAAAAAAGACGTGCCACCGAGGCGCGATCATCCTGCGGAAGCCGATGTGCTGGCGTAGCACCTCCACACCGAGATCCACTATCGCACGTCGAGCGCAGCGACCCGAACAGACGGCGAAAGATTACCGCAATCTCAGTGCGGCGCAACTTTCGCCCCGCGCTCGGCAGCAGCGGAAGATCGATCCCGCCGCTCCCACTTTGACAGCTCTGCAGCGCTCCGCTACGATTCGCCTGGGATAGAGAGCAAAAAGGAGACGATGAAGATGAGCATGGAACTTCCCCACTTCGAACGCGCGATGGTCATCGTGGCTCACCCCGACGATCCCGAATTCTTCGTTGGGGGTACAGTCGCGCAGCTGGCTAAACAGGGAACCGATGTGGCCTATCTGATCCTGACGGATGGGAGCAAAGGCAGTGACGACCGCAGCACTTCGACCCGCGAACTGATCCGCACGCGCCGCGAAGAGCAGCGCCGGGCCGCGGAGCGCCTGGGCGTGAGCAAGGTGATTTTCTTCGACTACGCCGACGGCGAGTTGCACAATTCGCCCGACGTGCAGCGCGATGTGGTGCGCGAACTGCGCCGCTTTCAGCCCGACCTGGTCCTGACGAACGACCCGCAGCGGTACTATTCCCTGAGCGGCTACATCAACCACTCCGATCACCGCACGGCCGGGGTCGTGACGTTAGATGCGGTCTACCCCGCAGCGCGGAACTTTCGCTACTTCCCGGCACTGCTGGAGGAGGGCTTCGAGCCTCACTACGTGCGCGAAGTCTGGCTGGCGAATCCCATCGAGTCCGATTGGGAGGTGGACACCACGGAGGTCCGGGAGCAGCGGCTGGCTGCGATTCTCGCCCACGTCAGCCAGGTCGGCACCGGCGAGCGGATCCGCGAGAGGATCGACCAGGCACTCGCGGATGAAGGGCGCCTGGTCGAAAAATTCAAGCGCATCGAGCTCGGGATCCCACCGACACCCGAGGAAAAGGCTGAGACCCCCAAGGATTATGCCGAGGAGAAACTCGAGGCCGGCCTGGACCTGGTACACCACGAAACACCACCCTCCCAACGCGAGGTGACGGCCGAGCCCTCCAGGCGTCATGCCGAGGAGAAACTCGAGGCCGGGCGTGGTCTGGAAGGTGGCGAGGAGTAAAGCCTGAAACGCGGAGCGATTGGAACCCGGCTCAATCCGAGCAGCCGCCGTCGGGCGACACACGCGATGGGCGCCGGGATTGTGAGAAGAAAGCGAGCGCGTGATGCTCCTCGCCTGGCTCAGCCGGCGGCTTGCACCGAAGCGGATCTGTGATCACTGCCGCCATTTTCATCACTTCCAGGCCCTCGCCGATGGGGGCGTCGGCCGATTCCACACCGTTGAGGTCTGCCGGAACCCGGCTTCGCCCTTCCACAACCTTCCGGTCCCCCCCGCTCGCACCTGCGATTTTTTCGAGCAGGTCCAGGAGCCGGCCAACCGGTGAGTGGCCAAGGGGGGTGGCGCCTGGTTCCGCTCAACGCCGGTGGTCCTGCAATCGGGCCGACGGACGCCCGGCCGCCGGCGGCGGACGGAGGCGTAGCTCAGTTGTTATCCGCGGGCGGCTGTCGGCGGCCGCACAACCGTGTAGATTCAGTCAACGAGTGGTCCCTTCGATGGAATGGTTGGTCTTTCTCGGCGGCCTTGGGGCGATTCTGATCCTCTCCCTGGCCTGGTGGCGGCGCGTCGGAGCCCTCGAGTGGTGGAGGCGGCAGCAAGTAGCGACCGGCGCCTGGGAGCTGCGCGCGTGCCCGGCCTGTCGTGGGAACGGGCGCTGCCGCTCGTGTCAGGGACTCGGCACCATGGGGCTGATGGGGCCACCGTGCATGGACTGCGGTGGCGGGGAGCAGCCCATTGCCGCGCCTGATGGCACCCAGGCGCCAGTCAGCCAGGCACGAGCCCAACAGACGGTGATGGGAACCGGTCGCTGTGCCACCTGCGGTGGAACGGGCCAGGCCTTTTACGAGGTCGCCACCGGTCGCACCATCGCCGATAATGCCGAGGCGCTCGCCGCCGCCCGGCAGCGGCACCAGCACTCAGCCCGTGAGCCATGAATCAACGCTCACCGGCCACGTCCCCAAGGAGCCTGCAATGAGAAGCGCTCTGGGCTTTCACCTCTGGTTCGCGCTGAGCCTGACCGGACTCCTCGTAGCCGGGTGCAACGCGCAGAGCTTCCTCGCTTCTCCGACGCCCACCGCGACCCAGGTCCGCATCACCGCCACGCTCGCACCGACCTTCACCAACACGCACGAGCCCGATACGCCCACTCCCACCCCTACAGACACCCCGATCCCGACTGATACACCCATGCCGACTGATACGCCCCCGCCCACCTACACGGCGCTCCCGACCTACACGCCGCTACCCAGCGTCACGCCGACCCCACGCATCCCGCCGCGCCCGGCCGATTTCCTCGACTATCCCGACACCATCCGGCGCATCGCCGACACGGTCGGCGGTGATCCCCAAGAACTTTGGTCGGCGCTGGCCCAGTGGGGCGCGATCCGCGATGGACAGGGGACCGTCAAGCAGGTGGATATGACTCTTGACGGCAAGTCCGACCTGGTGGTCTGGTACATGAACCCAAGGGCCAACCTCCCCCTGGTACAGGGCGACATCCTGATCCTGACGCCCAACGGTTCGAATTGGCGCAACGTTTTCGATGCCAATTTTGGTGCGTCGGCGAGCACGGTTGGTTTGGGCGTCCAGTTGCTGGCGGCGGAAGACCTCAACAACGACCGGCAGGCCGAGTTGGCCTGGACGTGGGCGGACTGTGGCGCGCATACCTGCTTCACAACCGTCGAGATCGGGAGCTGGACCGGTACTGGCTTCAGTGATCTGACTGCGGGCGATATCGTCTTCCCAACCCTGCAGAGTGCCGAGTTTGTGGATCAGAATGGCGATGGCACCAGGGAGCTTTTGCTGACGGGTGGGATTATCAGCTCGGTTGGCGCCGGGCCGCAGCGCGTGCGTACCGAGATCTACCGGTGGAATGGGAGCGGGTGGGCCCTCACCGACACGCTCTACGCTGCGACCGATTGGCTGCCGCTCGTCGTGTGGGAGGCCAACGACCGCCTGGCCGCCGGCGACCTGGCAGAAGCAATCGACCTCTACAGCCAGGTGATCACCAATGGCAGCTTCAAACCCTGGCACAGCGAGAGCGCCGGCGCAGCGATGACCGCCGAAGAGGAGCGCGCGCTGCTGACCGGCTTCAGCCGCTGGCGCCTGGTGCTGGCCCATACGGCCCTCGGAAAGACCGACGAGGCTGAGACGTGGCTCGCCCGATTGCGCGAGACCCAGCCCGACTCGCCCTACCGCCAGGTGGCCGAACGGTTCTGGCAGACCTGGCAGAGCATCAGGGATCTCAAGCAGGCCTGTGATGCTGCCAACAGCTACGCTTCGAGCAACCGCACAACAGTCGTCGAGCCACTCAACAACTTTGGCTACGCCAATCCTCAATTCGAGGCGAACGACATCTGTGTGCTCCCGTCACGCTAGAGCGCAGGTCAAGGAGTCAGACTCCCGAACTCTTCCGAGACTTCGGAAGTCTCCGATCATGCGGGCCCGGCGACGACTCAACCCGCGTTCCAGCGCCGGTCAAGGCGTCGCCGAGACAATTGCAAAGCAGCGTGTGAAGGCGCTTTCAGGTTCGGAGTGCGCGCTTCAGCGCGCTTTACGACCGCTCAATCGGTTACCGGCAGGTTGAAGGCTGTAGGGGCGCACGGCCGTGCGCCCCGCCACATTCGTGAGACGCTCGATCGGTTACCAGGGCAGGGCGATGAGCGCGCTGATCATCCGCTGGCCGAAGTTCGCTAGATTGAGGAAAGGCTGAGGGTAAAGACCGAACAGCAACGTACCGGCAACAGTGATCCCCAACGCCAGGTTGATCGCCGGTGAGGAGCGCACCGGCGCGGTCACGTCATCGGGGGCCGGCAAGAAGAACATCGTCCGCACCACGTTGAAGTAGTAGACGACGCTGATGACGCTGGTGATGACGCCGACGACCGCCAGGAAGATAAAACCCTGGTTGATGGCAGCGCCGAAGACAAAGAACTTGCCGATGAAGCCGGCCGTCGGGGGGATCCCCGCCAGCGAGAGGAAGAAGATGACCAGCGCCCCTGCCAGCCACGGCGCGCGCCGGACCATGCCGGCGTAGTCCTCGATCGTCACCGAGCCGGTGGCTTCCTCGTAAGCAATGGCCGCGATGAAGGCGCCCAGGTTGGTGAACAGGTAGGCGAAGAGGTAGACCAACACGCCGCCGATCCCACTTAACCCACCGGCTTCGAAACTCGATTTGAAGGCGATCAGCCCCATCATCACGTACCCGGCCTGAGCAATCGAGGAGTAGGCCAGCATGCGTTTCATGTTGCCCTGCATCAGGGCCACCAGGTTGCCGACCGTCATCGAGAGGATCGAGATGACCACCAGAATCTGTTGCCAGTTCGGTGCAAACTCAGGCAGCGCCGTCATCAGGACGCGAATGAGAATGGCGAACCCGGCCGCTTTGGAACCGACCGAGAGGAAGGCCGCTACCGGCGTCGGCGCCCCCTCGTAGGCATCCGGAGACCACTGGTGGAAGGGAACCAGCGCGATCTTGAAGCCGAAACCTGCCAGCATCAGGGCCAACGCCGGCATCGCCACCCCGAAGAGCGGCGTGATCTTGACGGCTTCATTACTGAAGACCTTGCCGATGGCGGCAAAGGAGGTACTGCCGGTCGCGCCATAGAGCAGCGACATGCCGTAGAGCATCACCGCCGAGCTAATTGCGCCGTACAGCAGGTACTTCATCGCCCCTTCATTGGAGGGCACCGCGTCGCGCAGCCAGCCCACCATGATGTAGCTGGTGATCGAGAGGAACTCGAAGGCCAGGAAGAACATGATGAGGTCGGTCGAGCCGGCAAGCAGGACCACCGCCAATGTGACCCAGATGAGCAGCGCATAGAACTCGCCGGTTTCGCGGCTGCGTTCCCGCACGTAGTCGATCGAGACGAGAAGCACCAGGATACTGGTCGCCGTCACCAGGACGCGGAAGAAGTTCGTCATGTTGTCCACGACGAAGAACGACCCGATCGCCGCGCCGCTGGCGACCGGCACGACTCCCTCTTGGCCGAAGAGGAAGAACGAGGCGATCAGCGCTGCTGCCAGCGTCACAAAGCTCGCGCCCGATAGGAGCGGGTGACGATCATCAGCCAGAATCAAATCGAGCCCCAGCACGAGGAGTCCCCCAAAGGCCAGAATGACCTCAGGCGCCAGAAGTTGCAGTGTGGTCGTCCAATCAATCGTCACGATCCAGGACCTCCGAACGTGATGCGTGAAGCGTGAGACGTGATGAGCAATCGAGGCTCTTTCACGTTTCGCGCAACTTCACCTTTCACGGATTAGCTCATGAGCTCGAGAACTCGGCTGACCCCCTGGTTGATGACATTCAAAACGGGCGCCGGATAGAGGCCGAAGAGGATGAAGAGAATCGCCAGCGGCGCCAGAGTAAGCATCTCCCAGCTATACATGTCGGGCAAGCCCGTCCAGCGCTCGTTGAGCGGGCCGAGGAACATCATCTGGATGACCTTCCAGAGCATCATCGCCGCGCCCAAGACGATGCCGATGACGCCGATAGCTGCCACCCACGGAATGATGGCGAAGGAGCCGCGAAACACCATGAACTCGCCGATGAAGCCGGCCAGACCGGGCAGGCCGAGACTGGCGAAGCTCGTGAGCGCCATGAAACCGTAGTAGGATGGCAAGATTGCACCCAGCCCACCGAAAGCTTTCAGATCGCGGGTGTGAGCGCGCTCGTAGATCACGCCGACCAGGAAAAAGAGCGCGCCGGTGATCAGGCCGTGGGCGATGAAGACGAAGAGTGCCCCGTTCAGAGCGATGGCGCGGCTGTTAAAGACGGCGTCGCTCTTGTCGAGCGTTGCCGCCGCCGCGGCGATGCCCAACATCGCGTAGCCCATGTGGCTGACGGAGGAGTAGGCGATCAGCTTCTTGAGATCCCACTGGGCCATGGCGACCGCCGCACCGTAGACAATCGAGATGATCGCGAGCACGGCGACAATCACCCAGTAGGCATGAAACACGTCGGGGAACACCGGGAGCAAGATGCGAAGGAAACCGTAGCCACCCAGCTTCAACAAAATGCCGGCCAGGATGACCGAGCCCGCCGTTGGCGCCTCGACGTGCGCGTCGGGGAGCCAGGTGTGGAAGGGCCACATCGGCACCTTGATGGCGAACGCCAGAAAGATTGCCCAGAATGCCAGGGTCTTGAGCAAGAAGTTCCCACCGAAGAGCGCGCTCTTGTCGTACTGTGCCAGCTCGATCAGGCTGAAGGTCCCCGTGCTAAAGCGCAACCCCAGCAGCGCCAGCAGCATCAAAACCGAGCCCGTCAAGGTGTAGAGGAAGAACTTAATCGCGGCGTACTCGCGGCGCGGCCCGCCCCAGATCCCGATGAGGAAGTACATCGGCACCAGGCCGATTTCCCAGAAGACGTAGAAGAGGAAGAAGTCCAGCGCGACGAAGACACCGAACATGCCGACCTCAAGCAGCAGGAAGAGAAAGAAGTACTCTTTCACCCGCCGGTCGATCACCCGGGTACTGTAGTAGATCGAGACGAGCGTCAGTAAACCGGTGAGAACCACCAGGGGTAGACTCAATCCATCGACACCCAGCCGATAGTAGATGTCACCCCGCGAGTCTCCGAACAGCCCGATCCAGTGATACTGCTCAAAGAATTTGTACCCCTCGACCGCCTGCGCCGAGGAGTACGCGAAGGCAAGCCAGATTGTAAGCAAGAAGATCACCAGGCTCGCCGCCACGGCGAAGCCCTTGATCAGCCGTTCATTCCAGCTCGGCAAGAGCAGAACGATGATCGACGCCACCAGCGGTAAGAGGGTGATAAGAGAGAGCAACGGTACGTTCATCGAAACCGGTTCCTCCAAATGATAGCGACGAATGATGAATGGCCAGCAAGCGAGGGCGCTTCCTATTCATGATTCATCATCCCGCATTCATCGTTTCATTGCAGAAAGAGGGCCGCCAGAACGAGCACGCCCGCGACAAGGATGACGAGGTAGTTTTGGATCCGGCCCGTCTGGATCAGGCGGAGCCCGGTGGCGAGCTCGTCGGTCACCAGGGCGATGAAGTTGACCAGGCCATCGACAATGTTGCCGTCGATCCACCGGCCGACGTCACTCAAGCCGCGGACTGTCCGGCCCACCATATTGACGATTGGGTCAATCAGCCAGTCGCTGTCGAGCCGGGCCAAAAAGGTCGAGAACGCCACCACCGGCCGCACGATCATCACACTGTAGATCTCGTCAACGTAGTACTTGTTTTCCAACAGCCGCCAAACGGGGCCCAGGAACGCCAGCGGCTCGCGCGCGCGACCGGCATAGAGATAGATGCCGGCCAGCAACCCGCCGATCGCCAGCAGGCTGGAGAGCCCTGCAACCAGGAAGTTGAAGCCAACGCCGGCGTACTCGCTGCCGAGCGCCTCGATGTGGGCGCCCCCGAGATAGTGGTGGAACCAGCCGCCGCCGAGGGCCGCGGGGAGCAGGTTCGTCGGAATGTTGATGAAGCCGAGCACCAGCGCAAACACCGCGAGGATCATCAGCGGAACGGTCATCGAGCGCGGCGACTCGTGGGCGTGTGTCGCCGCCTCTGTGCGCTCGCGGCCGAGGAAGACCAGCCCGATCTGGCGTCCCATGTAGAAGGCCGTCAGCCCGGCGGCCACGGTGAGCAGCAGCCAGACCACGAATGGGAGCGCACCTCCCAGCTCACCATGAGTGAATTTCTCCCAGGCTTCCGCCAAAATCTCGTCTTTGGACCAGAAGCCCGCCGTGATGATCGGAATCCCCGACAGGGCCATCGCCCCGGCCAGGTAAGTCCACCAGGTGGTAGGCATGTGCTGGCGCAGGTTGCCCATGTTCCACATGTCCTGCGGATCGACGTGGCCCG
>DOUV01000706.1 GCA_003520455.1 Chloroflexota bacterium
GGGTCGACCCCGGCCGGTCAATCGTTGCCTGGTCGGTATCCACCAGCAATGGCAGAATCGGGTGCCCAAAGGGCGTCGTGCTGACCTCGATCTGCGCCTGCTCCTGAAGCTGGCGGTGGATGGGAATGACGGCCTGCATGATCTTGTACTGCTCGGCGACCATTGCTTCGATGTCCGCCAGCCTGAAATTGCGTTCTTGCTCGACGAAGCGGCGCACCGAGGCGACCTCACCGGTGGCCAGCCGCACCTCTCGAGTGCGAAACTCCTGCCCAAACCAGGCCAGGTTGAACCACATCTGCAGATCGCGCAGGTCTTGGGCCGTGTAGGGGCGGCCCTGCCGTCGCTGGGCGAACAACTCAGTATAGCGGGGATGTGGGAAGATCTGGTTGTGCCAGTGGGCGTCGAAGAAGGTCGCGAGGACTTGCTCTCGTTCCTCGCCGGTCAAGGTCTCGGCCGGCGTGAGTGTGAGCTCCAAGGCTCGATCGGTGGCACCGCATTCTAGGTAGTCCTCGAGCTGCCACAAGAGCGTCGGCGTCAGGTTGATGGTCAGGCGGACACCAGGGTACTCGGCGACGAGGGCCGCCATCGAGTAATAGTCACGGATGGCATGTAGCCGCACCCAGGGATGAATGTAGCTGCCCCTTGCGGTCGGAAGGGAGATATCCTTGTAGATCGGCTTTGAAAGCATTGTCTCTGTCGCGCCCCTGGCGTATAATCTTGCGGTCGGAAGGGAGATATCCTTGTAGATCGGCTGGTGCTGGTGCCACAGCAGGGCCAGGTACAACTTCGGCCCGACCTGAAACGAGGCGGTCATCTCGCTGGCCTCGCCGCGGGCATTGCGCCCGTGGACGGTATAAACGACCCGATCGCCCCTGGAAAAGAGGCCAAGCCCGGTCTGCCAGTGGCTATGGGCACCCTCGTTCCGTTGCCAGCGAGCCGCTACTCGGCCAGACTCGGTTGTCCCGTCGAGGTGCTCGACGCGGTAGGTTACCCACACCGACTGCCCCGGCTCGATCGGCCAGGTCCCGATGTGGAGTGCCACCCGCTCGTCCGGGCTCACGCAGTGGGGCACGCGCGGAGCGTCGGGTGTCAGATGCCAGATGTTCATTGCATCCCCCACCTCACTGTCTTCTTCCTTATCTCAGTCATCCTGGGACAAGGTTCAGGGATGCTCTACAGGGTGACACACGAACGCGCGTCACCCTGTAAGCATCCATTGCCTCTGGCGAACCTTGTCTAAGCGCAAGACCCCCACGAGTTCGCGGGGGTCTTGCTGTTGGAGCGAGCCCCTCATTTGAAATAGTCCGCGTTCTTCTGGATGAAGCTTTTCCACTGCTCCGGCACTTCGACATCTTCGAAGATGGCCTCCACTGGGCATTCCGGAACACAGGCGCCACAGTCAATACACTCGTCCGGATGGATGTAGTATTGATCAGGGCCCTCGTAGATACAGTCTACCGGGCAGACCTCGACGCAGGCGGTATCCTTCACATCGATGCACGGCTCGCAGATAACGTAGGTCATCGATTCGATCCTCCTTGTTTTTACTGATGGTCATGGCATGGCATTTCACCGTGCTGTGCAGCAACGATCAGCCGGTCAGGCCCAGCACCTTCGAGCACTGCTTACAGAGGATGTGCATCGTTGACTGGCTCGCCCAACCGGAGACGCGCTGCACGAGTGGGATCTCGCGCTCGATCGCATGGTCCAGGCACAAGCCCATCCCGCAGATCGCGCAGACGGCGACCGCGTCCATGGTCTCGCCTGTCTTGGCGCACACGTAGCACTTCATCGGCCTTGCCTCCTTTCCAACCATATTCTGGTCCATCTCAGGGACGCCCTGCCAGCGCTACTTGGCCTGATGAGAGACGGGCCAAATGGCCTACGCCGGTCCTGCGGAGCGGGCAACTCCCCCGGCCCCCCGGATTATTGAGAAGAGAGCCCAAAGGCGTCGAAGCGATCACGCATCACCATGTAGACCGGACGGCCAACGAGCGGGACGGTGACGGTCTCCGGGCCGAGCACGTAAGCCACCGTACCCCCGGCCGGGCCGGCTCCAACGATGATGGCGTCATACTGAACTGCCACGATTCACCTCCCCACGAATAGACGCCGTGCAAGCGGCCTTCCGCCGGAAACGAGTATTCTCCACATGTGTCGCGCTCTACGTGTCGCGGCGCCATTCCCTGAGAAGGAAGCCGATTCCCCCCACTATTCCTGGTACGCTCACGTTCGTTCCGACCTACCCGCGCTGCGCCTCGGTGGATTCCGGCTCGGCCGGCTCCTCGGCGCCCGTGAAGCCGGCGCCCAGAAACTCGGCGTGGGTCGTCCGCACGGCCTCGATGGCCGGATGGGCCACCTCCGGCCCCGCCAGGTGGGTGATGGGCTGCGCGGTGGAGGGCAAGAAGCTCTTGGTGATCCCCAGCGCGGCGTCGGTCTTCCGGATGGAGGTGGCACCATCCGGCTCTACCCCGGTGAGTGCCCGGATGCAGTCGACGTTCTCGGGGATGACGATGGCCTCGTTGTGGACCTGGAAGGTCAGGTAGAGCTCGCGCGCGTCGGCCGCCAGGGCCTCCTCCCAGACGGCCACCTCCCACATGTCGGCGCGCGAGCGGTCCAGGTCGCGCATCAGCTCGATGACAGCATTGAGGGCTACCAGCCCGTCGGTGGCGCGCACGAAGGCGATGCGCGGTGCGTCCCACAGGGCGTCGCGCAACTCGTCCAGGCTGACCGGCCGGGTGGTCTCGACCATCGCGAAGTGGAGGTGGCTCAGGGTGTAGGGCCCGGCCCCGGCCATGGTCGTGATGTCCAGGTCGGGGATGACGGCCTGCGCGTCGGGCCCCTGGTGGCTCGGCACCCTGGTCTCGGGGATGACGGTGTTGATCATCCCGTTCTTGTGCGACTCCCACGGGTCGGTGCCGCGCCGCAGCAGCACGGCGCGCGCCCGCTTCACCCAACCGTGGCGGTGCAGTGCGTGCATCACCCGGCTGAGCGCGGTGGTGTTGCACGAGACGACGCGGGCACACTGGCGGCCCACGGCGCCCTCGTAGTTGACCTGGGCCACGAAGGAGTAGCCGGCTAACTCGTGCTTCTCGCCGCCCTGCCAGATAGCCTTGACCCCGGCGGCCTGGTAGACCGCCTTGTTCCTGGCGCCGATGCCCTTGGGGGTGGCATCCACCACGATGTCCACCTGTCTGAGCAGGTCGTCCAGGGTCCCGGCCACGGGGATGCCGGCGGCCTCCATCTCGGCCCGCTTCTCAGGGACCGACGCATAGATGGGATAGCCACGCTCGACGGCCACCCGGATGCGGTAGTCGTAGACCACGTCGGCCACACCGACCAGCTCCAGGTCGTCCTGCAGCGCCACGGCGTCGGCGACGCGCTTGCCGATGACGCCGTAGCCGTTGACCGCGACACGCGCCTTCTTGGTTGCCATGATTCGCTCCTTCATGAAAGTAGAAATCCACCATCCACAACGATTGTCTCACCAGTCACGTAGCCAGCCATGGGGGAGGCCAGGAACAGCACGACGGTGGCGATGTCGTCCGGCTGCCCCATGCGCCCCAGCGGAATCCGCGCCAGGAACGCCCGCTGCGCAGCTTCGAGTGCCGCGGCGTCCTCGGGTCGGGGCGAAGCTGCCTGCAGCGCCGCCACGCCAGGGGTTTGGATGCCCCCTGGCGCCACGGCGTTGACCCGAACCCCGGTGCCGCGGACTTCCCACGCCAGCGACTTCGTCATCATGACGAGGCCACCCTTTGAGGTGTCATAGTGGACCAGATTCCCGGTCGGGTGGAACGCATCAATCGAGGCAATATTGACGACCGCGCCGGCGCCGGCCTTGATCATGTGGGGGAGGACCGCACGGGTACAGCGGGCCGCGCCCATGACGTTGACCTCGAGCGTCTTTGACCACAGCGCATCATCGGAGTCCAGGAAGGGCCTCATGGGAAAGATGCCGGCATTGTTCACCAGGACGTCAATGCGGCCGCGTTCCTGCGCGATCTGAGAGATCACGCTCCGGACGGCCCCGGCGTCAGCCACGTCCATGTGGAAGGCCGTCGCGCTCCCGCCATCCGCCGTGATGGCCGCCGCGGTTTCCCGCGCCGCCCGTTCGTCGTAGTCGGTGACAGCAACGTTGGCGCCTGCCTCCGCGAGGCGCACAGCAATGGCCTGTCCAATGCCCATTCCCGCCCCGGTGACAACCGCCATTTCGCCGGCCAGATTGAGCAGATCGGACAGCTTTCGTTTGGTTTGTATTCTCACGGGATGACCTCCTTGTTTTGCGCCGCCGCGACCGCAGCGAGCAAATGATCGGTGCCAACGCACTGCGGGTCATAGGCGGCCACTGCAATTCCGTCTTCGAGAAAGACCCGCGTCGCCAGAATCCCATCCAGGCTCAGCAACCCGTTCCTGACTCGGGTCGCGCTGCGCGGGCAACCCATCCCGGCCACGGCCAGGTAGGCGGCCATGGCTGTGGCAAGCGCCGGGTGATCGACGCCTATGCCGTGGTGCAGGGGGTAGATGAGATCGTCCCGGTGGACGTGTACGTCGCCGGCTGCTCGCCCCGCCCGGAGGCGCTGCTGCACGGCATCCTGAGCCTGCACGAGAAGATCCGGCGCGGGGATACTCAGCCACGTTAGGGCTCCACCCCCAAGCGTTCGCGCACTCGTGACGGTACGTCGGCCCGGCGCCGAGAGCGCGCCGATCAGCAGGACTTGGGCAAGCTGCCAGACCAACTTGGAAAAGTGCGGGGCCAGCGCCAGCATCGTGGCTGGGGCGCTCATCAGGATCGGCCGCCGTCGGGTGCGCTCAGCCTCGGTCAGTGCCTCGGCGGCGTCCACCCCGTCCCGTGATCCAGTCTGGCGCACGGGCAAACGCGCCGATGGCGCGGCGTTCATCCCGTGCCCTTCGATCCGCGGCAGGTGACGCAGCAGCCAGCCGGCCCACGCCCACGCGCGGCTTAAGGGTTTCGCGTTCAATGGTGGTGCGCTCCGTGATTCCATCCCCGCCGGAGCCGCGCCAGCCTCCTTCCCCACGCAGCGACTCGTGGGTTGGGGTAGCGCTCGAGCGTCGAGGTTTGGGGCGGGGTGGCCCTGTCGGGCGTGAGTCTCCATCCGCCGCGCTTATATAGCTCGGCGCGGGCGTTGTCGGCGGCCGTCACCGTTGCATGCTCGTCCACGGTGAGCACGCGCCCGCCGCGCAAGACGAGGCGCCCGTCAACCAGCACTGTGCCCACATCGCGGCCGGACGCGGCGTACACAATCATCGCCGGGACGTCGGACGACGGCTGCACCGGTGGGTGGTCGAATCTCAGCAGGACGATGTCGGCCCGCTTGCCGACCTCTAGCGAGCCGGTTTCTTTTTCCAGCCCCAAGGCCCGTGCCCCGTTGATGGTCGCCATCCGCAGCACGTCTGTTGGTTTCAGCGAGCCCGGGCCGTACAGAAAGTTACTCATCAGGGCACAGTTCCGCATCTCGGTGAACATATCTGCGCCTTCGATGAAACCGCCGTGGCTGTCCGCCCCCAGCGCGATGTTGACGCCGGCACGGTGCAGGGCCTTCACGGGCAGCCAGAGGCGCGGGCCGATGCCCATGTTCATCCACACCGATGGGCAGTGGGCCACGCTGGCGCTCGCCTCCGCCAGCGCGGCGATTTCCCGACGCCCCGCGCCGAGAAGATGCACGGCGACCAGGCGCTCGTTGAGCAACCCCACAGCCTGCAGCCGACCGACGGGCGAGGGCACGGGCAGCAGCCAGCTGAAACCACCGATGGGCAGGTGCGGGATGACATGCATATGCACGATCAAGTCCTCGCGCTCCGCCAGGGCGGCCAACCGCCGTATGGTCTCCAGTGAGTTCCCTACCTCGGCCGCGGGACTGGGCGCAACACGGATGCGCCCGTCGAACTGGCCGTGATACTCGCGCACGAGCAATTCCGCCTCGGCCAGTTGCGCGTCGGCGTTCAGGTGGGTCGGCCCGAAGATATCCTGCACGTAGGTCTGGACAAAGGCCTTCATCCCGGCCTGCCCCAGGGCCTCGGCCGTCTGGCGGCAGACCTCGAAGGTCACCGCGTCGGCCCCGATGTTCGCCAGGGTGACGCCCGAGCGCAGCATCTCGACGGCCGCCAGGCGCGAGGCGGCGAGCATCATTTCCGGCGTCAGGTCGTCGAACATCGCCAGGATCTCGCCGGCAATCTTCCAGAAGCCCATCCCGCACATCGTGCCCTTGTAAAGCGCAGTGAAGACGTGGATGTGGCCGTTGACCAGGCCTGGCATTGCGACCATACCGTGCGCGTCCATCACTTCGCGCGCCGGATGTTCGGCGCTCACGACCTCGGTCGGGCCGATGGCGACGATCTCGCGTCCGCGGATGACAATCGCTGCATCGCGCAGAACGCGATTGGATGAATCCACCGTGACGACGGTGGCGTGGGTGATAAGGATGTCGTCCATGATTGCCTCCGGTTTATGGCAAGAATTCCTATTTCGCTACCGCTCCTATCTCCATCTTTTGCTTGAGATTTCGCAAAGATTTTTCCACCGACTCTTCAAGCAGTCTACTGAACAGTAGCTCATCGGCTATCCTGCCAATTGTCGAGGTGAATTCATATTCAAAGTCCCAAATGACACGCGAACCGCCATTGGGAAGAGGCTCAACCGTATCGGTGTTGCGGGAACCAACGATGCCCTGGAAGCCCTCGATGGTAAACTGGTAGCCCTTCACGTAATCAACGACCTTTGTACGTGTTTTGAAGTCGAAGCCACTGAACCGAGTGGTTAGCTCGATGGCGCTGTACAACCCATGTTTTTCGGGTGTTAGAAACTTGACGGCCACGACCCGATCCATCCATGCAGGGAAATGTTCTGGGTCGTCCAGCACTTCAAAGACTTTATCGGGTGGGGCGTCAATGTCAATGGATTTCCTAAAGCGAGCCATATTGTTCTCCTTTTCTGTGGTTTTATCCGACGCATGATTGAGTTCGAGATGAATCCACCGTGACGGCGGCGGCGTGGGTGATCAGGATGTCGTCCATCGTCGGCCTCCTGTTTGCGGCAAGAAGGCCGCGCTATGCGGCGCTGGTGCTGTGCCCTTCGGCTCCGCCTCGATCATCTTCCGCAGGTTCGCCAGCCCCTGCCGGCAGCCCCACTTCATGAGCCACCGGGGGGTCAATCTCCACAGGCCCGGCAGCCGGTAGCGCAGGGTAAAGTGAAAGCGCGTGCCGCCGTTTTCGGGTGTGAGCACGGGCCCGGCCTCCATCTCCCAGCCAGATATGGCTCGATAGGCGATCCGTTCGTGTGGCACCCACTCTGTCACTACTTCGTCGAAGCGGAAGGTCAGGCCAAGGAGCAGGTTGAAAACCCAGCGGTACACTGTACCGACTCCCGCCGGCTTACCGACTACTTCCATGGTCGTGAACGGCAGCGTGCGCAGGAACGGTAAATCGGCCATATAAGCCCACACCGCCTCCGGCGGAGCGTCAATGTGGATGACGACCTCGACTTCTTGCATCTGCTCGTGTGCGTTCTTGGCTGTCATTTCCTGTCCTATCAAAAGGCCGGATTACAGGGATTACCCTCCACCCTAACCTAGCGGAGCGACGAGGCCGAGCTGCTGCATCAGACCTAGAGCATTCCAGCTCGACCACTCTTCTTTCATCTTGCCGCCTTCAAAGCGAAAGATGCTGATCCCTGTCACCTCCACCCGCTCGCCGGTCGGGGGGATGTGCACCACGGTACCCCGGTGCGTGCCGGTCATTGTCCACCGTTCCATTACCTTGTTCCCTTCGGCGATCAGATCGTCAATCACCATGTGGAGATCGGGAAAGGCGGAGCGATAGATAGAGAGGAGCTGGTGGATGTCCTCCAGCCAAGGAGCGTTCGGATCGTGGACGATGTAGTTGGCGGCGTATATCTCATCCACGATAGCCAGGTTTTCCTTGTTCCAGACCTCCTCAATCGCGCGACGAACGATAGCCTTGTTTTCTTCTGCGGACATGGAATGTCCTCCTTTCTGTGATTACTCAGAACATGACTGAGTTCGATGCATGTCTTTGCTGTGTCATCCTGCTTGTCGCAACAAACCCAACCGCCGCCGCAGCAGCTTGCCGCCGACCTCGGCGGCAAAGCCAATGCCTTTACCCATCATGCGCGTCTCGGCAATGGCGCGAGCGCGCGGGAAAGGGGGCTTGCCCAGCCCGACGTGCCACTGCGCGCGGTCAAACACCGCCGACGCCGCGGCCTCCGCGTGAGCGATGACTTTCGTCTCATCCACGCCAACCGCGCGCCCACCCCGTAACACGATGCGCCCATCAATCAACACCGTGTCCACGTCGGCGGCGGTGGCCGCGTTGACGAGCTGCCCGACGACGTTCTTCAAGGGCGTAAGGTGCGGCCGGCCGGTCCGCAGCAGCACGATGTCGGCGGCCTTGTCCACCTCCAGCGAGCCGATCCGGTTGGCCATCCCCACTGCTCGCGCACCGTTGATCGTCGCCATCCGCAATGCCTCGCCGACGCGCAGCCCCGGCGCGCCGTACACGAAATTCGCGGCCAGCGTCGCCGCCTTCATCTCCTGAAACAGGTCCGCCGAACCGGTCAAGCCCGAAGTGTCCGAACCGAGCGCGACGTTCGCTCCGGCGTCGAGCAGTTCGCGGATGGGCAGCCACAGGTGCTTGCCTTCGGCGTACTTGAGGTACACGGTGGGGCAGTGCCGCACGCTCACCCCGGCCGCGGCGAACCGACGAGCCTCGGTGGGCGCGAGCGT
>DOUV01000877.1 GCA_003520455.1 Chloroflexota bacterium
GCCGAGAACGTGGTCGTGGCCGTGGACTACGACCAGGCGCGCCTGACCATCGGCGCCGCGCCCGGCTGGGCGGACGACGGTGACCGGCTCACGTGGCCGGTGGGAACCCTGGCACCCGGTAGTGTCACCCGCGTCTTCACTCCCACGCTGAACGCGGACCTACACGGCGGCACGCTGGTCAACACCAGCGCGGTCGTCAGCGCCGACGGGCAGTTCGACGTCATCCTGAGCGAGTCCCTGGAGGTCGCGGCGGCGCCAACAACACTCTACCTGCCGCTCATTGCCACAACCGCGCCTCGAGACGCGCGGGTCCCCCAAGGTGGGGAAAGGAGATCACCATGAGACGCGAATGGCCTGTGATACTCGTCAGTGTGGCGTTGCTGGCGCTCGGACTAAGCCACTTCGCCTCCCCCAAACCGGCGACGGCGGCTGCCTGTATCTGGACCGGGGGAGCCGGCAGCAACTGGGGGACAAGCGGTAACTGGACAGGCTGTAACGGTGCGAGTGGGAACGAACCGCCGGCCGCCGGCGATACCGTCACCATCGGGAGCGCCCTCAACCAGCCAACGATCACGGGCGCATCGGTCACCGTCGCGAGCCTGGCGCTCACCAGCGGCGCGAGCCTGACGATCGCCAGCGGCGCTGCGCTGACTGTCAACGGGGACATCACGCTGTCCGCCGACGGGGGCGCTACCACGACGATCGACAACGCCGGGACCGTCGAGGCGACTGCCGGAATTCTCAAGACGAATAACAGCAACAGTACTGGTACGGCCCAATTTGCGCTACACGGGAGCGGGGCATGGACGCTTCAAAATGTCACGACATACAGTATTACGTCCCTGACGATCGCAGACGGACCGTCGATTCGCATCCGAGGGAATGTCAGCCGCGCCGGGATTCTTGACCCAGGCACCTCGACTATTGTCTTCGATAGTGGCGGTTCGCAGTCATTGTCAGGGAATAGTGATCACAATTTCTACAATCTGGAGATCGGGTCGGGGACAACAGTCAATCACGCCAGCGGGAGCGGCGCCTTACGTATCCGGAACTCGTTCACGAACAATGGCACCTTGTCCCAAACCTCGACCAGTGCCAACCGGCGGCTGCAATTTGACTACGACGCTCTTGATTATCCTACCTCGAACCTGTCGGGCAGTGGCAGCACCACCGTTGCACGTGTCGAGATCGTAAGCAATAAGACCGTGAATGCTGGGGGCCACTCGATCACCATCAACAACAATACCTACAACAGTGCGTCGCGCGTTCCCTGGACGAACAACGGAACCTTCAATGGCGGTACCGCAACAGTCACGTTTAACGGCGATTCTTCCGCTGCGATGGACGGGATCGGCGTCAACAACTTCAATCACGTCGTGATCGCCAACACGCTCAACGCCGGCAGCGCCGACCTCAATGTCGCCGGCAATTGGACCAACAATGGTATTTTCGGCGCCGGGACGAGCACAGTCACCTTTGATGGGGGCAGCACCTCGACCTACGGCGGCAGCAGCACGACCACATTCAACAACCTGGCCGTCAGCCCGGGAACGGCTCTGGACGTGGGCGCGAACGCCCTCTTCAACGTCGCCAGCACGATGACCAACGACGGCACCCTGCGGCAGACCCAGACGGCGAACGGCGGCACCGTCGCGTTCCTCAACGTCACCGACGGAGGCGCGACGGCCCGGTATTACGGCGTCGACATCACCCCGAACGGCAGCCTCGGCAGCACCACCGTGGCCGTGAGCGGCAATCAAGTGTGCTCCCAGGCCACCGGCTCCCCGGTCAGGCGCTGCTTCGAGATCTCGCCGACGTCGGTGGTCTCGAGCGCCGTCACCTTCTACTTTCGCGATGCTGAGCTCCAGGCCGGGCAGACGCTAGACTCCTTGCAGATCTGGCACTACAACGGAGCCGGATGGGACCAGGTGACCAAAGGGGCGACCGGTGGTTCGGGCGAGGGCAACTTTGTGCAGGGGCTCGATATTTCGTCATTCAGCCCTTTCGCTCTGAAGAATTCCAGCCCGCTCGCGGTGACTGTCGCGGCGTTCAGGGCCGCCCTCCACGAGGATCACATCCTGGTGACGTGGGAGACGGTGAGCGAGCTCGACCTCCGGGGCTTCAACCTCTATCGCGCCGGGAGCCGAGCGGGACCGTGGACGCGGCTCAACCGCGGGTTGATTGGCAGCCAGCGGCCCGGCTCGCCCGAGGGCAGCAGCTACCAGTGGGAGGATTCCGATGTGAGTGCCGGTACCGCCTACGTCTACCGTCTGGAGGCCATCAGCCTCGATGGCACGCCCTCCACGGCGGGCATGACGGAGGCTACGACCCGCCCTGGCCTCCGCCTCTGGCTGCCGCTGGTGGCACGTCAATAGGTATTCCTCGCGAGGCGAGGTCTGGGCACCGCCGAGGTTGAGGGAGAGTGGCGGCTGGGGCTGGTCACAGCAAATCAACCCACCCGCTGCGAGGGAGATCGCGCTGCGCTTCTAACACCCCCCTGACAAGGAGCCGACCAGTGCCAGGAGTACGAACGCCAGCGCACCTTGGACAAAGCCCACGGTCGCCTTGAGGTTCGCACCCTGGAAGCCGCCACCGCCCTCAATGACGATCTCGCCTGGCCTGGGCTGCAACAAGTCATACGCCGCCGGACCCGGCGCACCCGGCGCACGGCTGGCACCACCTCCGAGGAAGTCTGCGATGGCCTCACCAACCTGCCGCGCGACCTGGCCGGCGCCGCCCACCTCGAAGCGCTCTGGCGCGCCCACAGGATCATTGAAAACCGCGTCCATTCCGTCCGCGATGTCACCTTCGGTGAGGATGCCAGCCGCATCCGCGTCGGCCCGGCCTCGCAGGCCTTCACCGCCTTCCCCAATGCCATCATCAGTCTGTGTCGTCCCGCCGTCTGACTTTGACACCGCCCTCCTTTCATGCTATCTTGCCCGAGATAGTACAAGTGCAAGCGCAAAGGAAGCAGAAACCATGTCTTGCAACAACCTCACCATTCAGGCAACCAAAACTGGCACGTCTGCCTTGCATTGCGCTTAGATACTATCCACAGCACGTCAATAACCCTCCCGCGCAGCGGGCTTTCGCCCAATGCCCGCATCCAATTTGAACCCCTTGGATAGTTCTCTCCGTAGGTTGTTATTCTCCTCTAAGCGCTCATCCGATCAGCTGTGCCTGACGACCTCATCACGTGAGGTCATCGTTTTGTGTTGCCTGTAGCACACTCCTTCGATCAATCTCAACCATCTCCACGGCTTGGTCTGGCTGTTCATCCAGCGCCACCCTGACGCCGTATGTGCTTGAGGAGCAACACAATGAGCTTTCGAGCCCGAAAGTTCTTATCCTACTACAAACCCTATGGGCGTTTGTTTGTAGCAGACGTCATTTGTGCGATTATCGTCTCGGCAATCGCCCTGGTACTTCCCTTATGCGCGCGCTACATCACCCAGAATGTCCTGAACGCTCATCCGTCCAACGGGCCTGGGCAGATCTACGCCGTGGGCGCACTCATGGTTGGATTGGTGGTCGTCCAGACGCTGTGCAACACATTTGTCGACTATCAGGGACATATGATGGGGACATTAATGGAAAGTGATATGCGCACCGATTTGTTCGACCACTATCAGAAGTTGTCGTTCAGCTTTTACGATGAACACAGAACCGGTCAGCTCATGTCGCGGTTGACAAATGATCTGCTGGCGATCTCCGAGCTGTGTCATCACGGTCCTGAAGAATCGATCATCGCAGTGTTAAAGTTCGTTGGTGCCTTCGTTATCCTGATAACGATCAACGTCCGCCTTACGTTGATCATTTTCCTGTTCCTGCCGATCATGGCGGTGTACGCGCTCTACTACAACCGCCGCTTGAACGCTGCCCTCCGTCGAAGCAGGGAGCATATTGGCGATGTCAACGCGCAGGTAGAAGATACACTTGCGGGAATTCGTGTCGTCAAGTCGTTCACGAACGAGGACATCGAGAAAACAAAGTTCGTGTCAGCAAACAATCGTTTTGTCGAGAGCAGAAGAGAAAGTTACAGGAGTGAAGCCTACTTCTATGGCGGGATGATGGCATTCATACAGACAATCACCATCGCCGTGATCATCTTAGGATGCGTCGCCATTGTGAATGCCTCGCTGAACCTGGCCGATTTAGTGACGTATCTGTTGTTCGTCGCCATCCTCATCGATCCGATCCAGAAGTTCACGAATCTTGCCCGCTTGTATCAGGAAGGAAGTACAGGCTTCAATCGGTTTATGGAGGTGATGGAGATTGAGCCGGACATCAAAGACGTGCCGCATGCCATCGAATTGGCGCGGGTTCAGGGCAGCGTGGAGTTTATTGATGTGAGCTTCAAGTACAAACAAGATCATGAATACGTGCTCAAGAACGTTTCGCTGGGCATCCGCGCTGGAGAGTGTCTTGCACTGGTCGGAACATCGGGTGTGGGCAAAACCAGCCTTTGTTCCTTAATTCCGCGTTTTTACGAAGTCACTGCGGGGGCAATTCTGCTCGATGGGCAGAACGTCCGGGACGTGAGCTTGCGCTCCCTGAGGAGAAGCATCGGTATCGTGCAACAGGATGTATACCTGTTCGCGGGGACTGTGCTGGACAACATCCGTTATGGGAAACGAGATGCGACGCGGGAAGAAATCATCGCGGCAGCCAAGAAGGCGAATGCCCACAACTTCATCATGGAACTGCCAAATGGCTATGATACAGACATCGGTCAGCGGGGCGTGAAGTTATCTGGCGGGCAGAAGCAGCGCTTGAGTATCGCCCGTGTCTTCTTGAAAGATCCGCCGGTGATCATCTTTGATGAAGCGACAAGCGCGCTGGACAACGAAAGCGAGAGGGCTGTTCAAGAGTCATTGGAGCAGTTAACCCACAACCGCACGATGATTGTCATCGCCCATCGCTTGTCAACCATCAGAAATGCCCAGCGCATTGTGGTGTTGACGGGTACCGGGATTGCTGAACAAGGCACCCACGAACAGCTAACCGTATTGGGTGGAACGTACGCGACTCTATACAACCTGCAGTTAGAATAGTAGATCCGACTATTCGTGTGGTGAAACTGGGCTGCAGTCTGGAGCGAGCGCTGTTTCGCGTGGCTGTGGTCCAATAGAACGAGCGACACCGCTGAGAGCGTGTTTGGGAAATGATTTGACAGAAATGAACATCAGCGGATGATCGGAAATGGTTGGGGGCAAAGCTGCTAGATTTGGCGGGCATATCGTGAGAAGCTTTGGTCGAAGGCGCACGCCGACTGGATGGTGGGCGGTGGGGAAAATGGGTGCGGGGGCAAAGCTTTGGTCGAAGGCGCACGCCGGCGGTGGAGCTGGGCGCAGGGGGCGGGGGCGATGGCCAGTGGCGCCCAGGAATAAATGCCCGGGCTCACAGCGCCAGTCGGCTCACGCCGACTGGGTGGTGGGCGGTGGGGAAAATGGGTGAGCGTTTTGGGAGTGTGTTTGGAAAATGACGTGACGGAGAGGACAGGATGGACAAACCAGGCGATAGATCCCATGCTGGCGCAACCGCTGTCGGTGCCTCAGCGAAGATGATGAGCGTCATGGGTGGAATAGTGCCGCGATGATTTCTATCGCTTGCATTCATTTGATGCTGCGTCAATGGTCCTAATGCGAATAGGCCGATTCCGTAAAGATAGGCGGCTTCCCGAATCGATGGACCTCGCTCTGAAACAGGCGGCCTCTGTATGGATATTTCCCAAACACGCTCTGAACATTCATTATCTGGCATGGATTGACGGTAGAGATTGCAACGATGCGCCCGACCGAGCCGGATTTGGGCACCTCGAAGCGGTGGAGGTTCTGACGCTGGCACTGGAGCATAGTTACACCTCCACCTGCCCATACGTGAGCAGTTCATCCCGGCGGAGCGTGCCCCTCCATGCACGCGGGCCAATTCGGGACCTTGCACAAGGTGCTGGCGCGCCGGTCAAGGACTCAGACTTCCGAAGTCTGGTAGGGACCGTCCTGGCCCAACGCGCGCGCCGACGATGATGATCGAGGCGGGCACCTGCCGCGAACAAGACTTCGGAAGTCTTTTCCCTCCCCCCGCGGGATGCCTTGACCGATGGTCTGGCGCGCTACAACCTCGCGGCGCTCGCGCCGCGCAGCCACTCCGATGGTACGACCACTGAGTACGAGCCGGTCACTGCCACCGTCCAGACCCCCACCGCGCTGACCGTCGCCAGGGAGGGACAAAGGAGCACTTAACAGGTCAGCCCTTGTGGTGAGGCGGCCGGCTCCCTGGGCGAGCTGCCGATTTTCATGGGACAAAGGAGCACTTAACAGGTCAGCCCTTGTGGT
>DOUV01000876.1:0-5633 GCA_003520455.1 Chloroflexota bacterium
GGGGGTACCCCGCGGGGGAGGGGCGCCCCGCCGGGCGGAAAGGTGCAAAAAAGGGCTCCACCCGTAACGACAGGATAGCATTTGGGTGCGACAGAAGCAACGTCTCGACGCCGCCTGGACGGCGGGCACGGGCTCGCCCGGCGGGGTAGAGCAGCCCCCGTAGGGGCTCCCCTCGGGCTAGCAGTCCGGGGGCTTGCGGCGGGCTCGCTTCGGTCAGCCGCAAACGGAACGCCGGCCCCCCGCACAGGATAGGGGAAGCCGGCGTGGCTGAAGGCCAGCGTTGCCGAACGGAGCGCTCGGGCGAGGCTTACTTGGGATAGATGCCGACCTTGCGTCGCTCACCCTCGCCGGAGGACTGCGTCGTTACACTGGGATGCTCGCGCAGCTCAAGGTGGATGATCCGGCGCTCGTACGCGGCCATCGGCTCCATGAAGATCGGCCGCCGGCTCATGACAGCGCGCTCGGCCATCTGCCGGGCGAGCTTACGAAGGCTGGTCTCGCGGCGCTGTTTATAGCCCTCCACATCCACCACGATGTTGGCCCACCCGCCGATCTTGCGTCCGACGATCAGACGGACGATGTACTGAAGGTCACGCAAGGTCTCACCGCGACGGCCAATGAGCACGCCCAGATCATCGCCGACGATGTCCAGGATGAGCGCGCGCTCCTCGTCCGGCCCGGCCGGGGCCGCCCACTGGGCCTGCACGTCCGCGATGATATTCATGCGACCGAGGATCTCCAGGAGGACCTCGCGGCTGAGCTCCATCAACTGCTCACTGCCGGCCATCCCGGGCGTATACGCTTCGTCATCCTCATCGTGCGCTGGCGGGAGCGGTGCCGTGGGTGCCGGAGCGGCACGGGCCGCCGGTGCGGGTATCGGCTCGGGAGGAGCAACAGGTACCAGCTCAGTCACCCGCACGATGGCATCGTGGGCACCAAAACCGAGCAAACCACCACTCGATTCACGCAATACTCGGATCTCAACCTCATCGCGGTCCTTGCCCAGGCGATCAAGAGCCTTTTGCACTGCCTCCTCAACGGACTTACCGCTGGCTTCGACGCTTTTTCCGCTTGCGACTTTTTGTAGTGACATTGCTCTTGTCCTTCGTCTCAGTCGCGCTCACGATCTCGGTCTCGTCTTTCGCGACAGGTGCGCCGTCGCTGCCGTTCGGGCTGGCCGGTCGCCCCTTCTTGGTCTCGATCACCGGCGGAGGATTGCCGGCCTCTTGCGAGCCCGGCATCCGAAAGGTGGCCCCACCGAGCCAACGTGGGAGATTTATCTCACCCGTGATCAGGACCTGCTGGAACATGGCGAAGAGGTTAGAGGTCACCCAGTACAGTGTCAGGCCCGATGGTACCTGGAGGGCGAAGAAGCCGAACATGAGCGGCATGATCGTATTCATCTGGCCCAGCATTGCCGACGAGGGATCATCCTTGCTGGCCGTGGTGGGTGGGCTCATCTGCTTTTGCACGACAAGCTGCGTCACCACTGTGAGCACCGGCAATATCAGGTAGGCAATCGTGGTGAGGGTCCAATTCGCGGGGGGCCAGAACATGGTGATTGAGCGCGGCTCGGCCAGGCTCGGGATCCACAGCCAGCCCTCATTGAGGTGCCCTTCCCTCGCCAACGCGAAGAGTGCCCGGTAGAGCGCGAACCAGATCGGCATCTGGATCAAGAGTGGCAGACAGCCTGAGGCCGGGTTGACACCGTACTCCTTGTAGAGCTGCATCATCTCCTGCGTCTGCCGCTCTTTGTCGTTCTTGTACTTTTCCTGTAGCGCTTTGAGTTGGGGCTGCAGTTCCTGCATTGCCTTGGACGAACGCACCTGCTTCATCGTCAAGGGCAAGGTGATCAACTTCACAACCAACGTAAAAAGGATAATTGCCAGGCCATAACTCCCGACAATATGGTTGAAGAAGATCAATGCATCGGTCAGAAACTGAACCAGCGCATTCCATAATGTCCCCAAAGTATGTCCTCCTCGGGTTTCGCCCCGCAGAGAGTCATTCGCGGTGCTTGAACGGCACGCGTGATTCTAATTGTAGCCTGAGAGCCTCAATTGGCACAAAAGCGGGAGCACCGCGATGTTCTTCCCCTCTCTACCGCTCAGGGGACCGGGTCGTAGCCGCCTGGATGAAACGGGTGGCACCGGGCAATGCGACGTACAGCCAGCCAACTTCCTTTGGCAGCTCCATATTTCTGAATAGCCTGAAGTGCGTAATTGGAGCAGGTCGGCTGGTAGCGGCAATTTTGGCCCAACAACGGTGAAATGAAACGCTGATAAAACCGAATCAGGGCGATAAGAACAACGTTCACGGGCCCAGCTCCTGTCGTTCTTGATTCCGAGCCGCAGGCCGGCAACCAGGGGCTGCCTGCCGAGGACCGGGGATTTGGGCTTCTCTTTTCGCCTGGTCTGTGTCCCCTGATTCCTGACCCCTGCGCTCTGACTCCTGATCCGTGCCTTCTGGCTCGTCTCGTTTCTGGATCAATCCCGCCCGGCTCAGAAGTTCGTTGAGGGCCGCAACGAGGGTCGCAAAGGGAGCTCCCATTGCCGGCTGGCGGGCGATGATGATGACGTCAAACCCAGGAGCAACATGCTCCTGGCGCAAATACAGGCGAATCGCTTCACGCAGTTGGCGCTTCAGGCGGTTGCGTACCACTGCGCCGCCGACTCTTTTTCCAATCGCGAAGCCAAAACGGCTGACCGGGCCCTGGTTCGGCGCGCGAACCAATACCAACCAGCGGTTTGACCAACTTTGCCCCTCCCGCCGGACGCGCTGAAAATCGGCGTTGGTACGCAGGCGAAAGCGTCGCTCCACGATGACAAGACGAGCGGAGATCGGCTGAAGCCTGTCTCCGCTCGCGTTGCTACAACAGGTTACTTCCAGCTCCGCGCAATCGTAACCGCCAATCGATGGCGGCCCTTTGCCCGGCGCGCTTTCAGTACTTTCCGGCCACCCTTCGTCGCCATGCGAGCGCGGAAGCCATGAGTGCGAATTCGCTTACGACGCTTGGGCTGCCAGGTTCGCTTGGTTGCCATGATGGAATCCTCCTCAACGGGAATCGTAGCGCTGGGTTACAGGCACTGTGATTGGTTGACCTGCAGCAGCCGCGGGGTCAAGCCATCGATTCATCTGTAACGGGGCAGTAACGCCAAAGCAAGCGGCAAAATGAAGAGGATCGAGAGATTCCGCGTCGCGCGCCTCGACCCTCTGAGTGTGTGCCAACCCGTTTCGGCGCCAGCCTGAAAGGGTATTATAGTGATTTCAGCTCGTCTGCCAAATTGTAGAGAGGCGGAGACTCCCTGGGCCAACTGCTGACTTGCTTCGATGCTCCTAGAATGCCGGTCAAGGCGTCAGACTTCCGAAGTCTGGTAGGGACCGTACTGGCCCACAGCGCGCTCCGACGACGATGATCGAGGCAGGCACCTGCCGCGAACAAGACTTCGGAAGTCTGACCGATGTTCTAGCCGAACCTTCCCGCTCGATAGGCGCGAGTATAATTCCGGCAGTAACGGTCCCGTCCCAACACCATCTCCGCCGCCAGGAGTGTACCGGTCATCCCTGGGTTCAGGGGATCCATAATCGCGGCGTCCAGGCCGGCTTCCAGAGCCAAAACCAGGAAGGTCTGGTTGATGAGGCCGCGAGCCGGCAGACCGTACGAGACGTTGCTCAACCCGATGCTGAAGCGTACGGCCGGGAATTCGGCCCGGATGGTGCGGATACTTTCCACAGTGGTGAGTGCTGTCTGAGTGTCGGTGGCTACGGCCATGACCAGCGGGTCCAGGAAGACGTCCTGGTCGGCGACGCCGGCCCGGCAGGTGTGTGCGATCACCTTGCGGGCGACGACCAGGCGCCCGTCGACCCCTTTGGGAATACCGCCCTGGTCGAGCAGCAGTGCTATGACCCGACAGCCGTGGCGTCTGACCAGGGGGAGGATGCCCTCGAGCCGGCCGTCCTCCCCGCTGATCGAGTTGATGATGGGCTTTTGTTGGACTCGCTCCAGGGCGGCGGCCAGCGCCGCCGGATTGGCGCTGTCGAGGCAGAGGGGCGCATCGACCGCCGCCTGGACCGTCTCGGTCAGCCAGGCCAGATCGTCGGGCTCTCGTTCCGGCGAAGTGCCGGCGTTCACGTCCAGGTAGTCGGCGCCAGCCTCAACCTGGCGCCGCGCCAGATCCTGAACAAACTCCGCGTCTCTCGCGGCAATCGCAGCAGCCACTTTTCTGAGCGTGCCGTTGATCTTCTCGCCGATGATGAGC
The DNA here is from genome assembly GCA_003520455.1 of Chloroflexota bacterium. The sequence continues at coordinate 4,260 of DOUV01000876.1, forward strand.
ATGACTATCCTCCTGTCGGAGGCAGGGGCAACGTCAAGGCCCGCGCGAAGCGGCGGTTAAAGCCCGGGTACACCGTGAGCTCGATGTACCTGGCCTGGTGAGCGATCTCCGTGGCCCGGCGCCGCTCCCGCCGTGAGAGCAGCGCTTGTTTGGCCCCCGCCCCGGCCGCGTTGCCCACCTGGTGGAAACGCTCCCGGGACAGGCGCGGCAACAGTCCGATTACCACTGCACTTTCCAGATTCAAGAAGGTACCAAAGGCGCCCGCCACCAGTACTTCGTCTACATCTTCCAGCTTCGTCCGGGTCGCCTCCAGTAAGACCTCGATGCCGGTCTGGACCGCCGCCTTCGCCAGCTGAATCTCGTCGATATCCTTCTGCGTCACGACGATGTCCTCGCCGGTGCCACTGCGGTCACCGGGCACGAGCACAACCTCTCGGCCGGTCGGGCCGGCGCGCATATTCGGCCGGCCGTTCTGCATGCGGCCGCGAGTATTGATCAGCTCGCTCCGGCGCAACTCGGCCACGATATCCACGATTCCCGAGCCGCAGATACCCACCGCCGGCGCGTTGTCGATGGTCTTTACCTCGATCTGCGAGTTCACCAGGCGCACCCGCTCGATCGCCCCGGTCGCCGCGCGCATGCCGTGACGGATGTGCGCCCCCTCGAACGCCGGGCCCGAGGCGCAGGAGGCGGAAGCGACAAAGGGGATGCCCGGCTTGCTGAGCGCGATCTCCGTATTGGTGCCGATATCGATCCCAATGGCGATCCGGTCGCGCTGATCCAGGTTTGTGGCCATGATCATGGCCACGTGGTCGGCCCCGACGAAACCGGCTAAACAGGGTGGGATGTACACGCGAGCGTCGACGGCCAGATGCAGACCGATCTCGCGCGCCGGCATCTCAATGGCGGTGGCGCTGGCCGCCACGAAGGGGGATGATCCGAGTTGGGCGACCGGGAGTTGCAGCAGCAGGTGGGTCATCGCCGTGTTGCCGACGATACAGGCCTCGACGATCTCGTGCCGGGCAACGCCGCCGACGCCGGCCAGCGATCCCACCAGGTCATTCAGGGTCTCGCGCACGACATGGGCGAGTACCCGGTCTCCGTCAGGGTTGCGGGTCGCGTAGACCAGCCGGCTGACGATATCTTCGCCGTAGCCGATCTGAGGGTTGGCCACCCCCGCGGCGGCCAACTCCTCACCCGTGACGAGATCCACCAGGTAGCCGGCAATCTTGGTTGTGCCCAGGTCCACCGCCAGGCCGACCGTTCGTGCGCCGGGCGGGGCGAATCCCACGATCTCGGCTCCTCGAACAAACGTCGTGGCGCACCAGCCGGAAGCGCGGAGGAGTGCCGGGAGAGTGCGGATCGCGGCGGGCG
>DOUV01000876.1:5674-10319 GCA_003520455.1 Chloroflexota bacterium
CGCGGCGCGGAGCCGGCGGATCCCGTGGGCTGATTCCATGGCGGCGAGGACGCGCTCCAGGTCAGAGCGGGGATCCTCCAGGGTTGGGGGCGGAACCTCGACCTCGAACGGCCGCACGACGGCGTCTACTTGTACTTCTCCCGATGTCGACTCCAACTGCAACCGCTGCGCGGTGGCCAGGGAGGCCCGTGGGATGTCCACCTTCACATCGCCCTGCACCTGGGCCTGGCACGCCAGGCGCTGGCCGCTCAACAGTTCGAGCTGGCTGAGGAAGTGGAGATCGGCTTCACCCGGCTCCGACAGGGAGCCCTCGCGGAGGCCTACCCGACAGCGGCCACACGTCCCTTCGCCCCCACAGGTGGAGGACAGTGTAATGCCGGCCAGGCGCGCGGCCTCCATCAGGGATGTCCCGTGCGGAACCTGCACCCGCTTCCCGACCGGCTCGAAATCGATCGTACAGAGGGCGATTGATCCTGGCATAGAGAACACTGATACCCTGTTTGACCCGGTCACGCTGCTCGATCGAGCGTGCCGTACTCGCGGGCGGCGGCGACGAAGGTCTCCATGGTCTCCGGCCGGGTGTTGATGGGAGCATCGCAGCCGGGGCACAAGATGAGCCTGGTGGGGCCCACTGTGAGCGCATCATCCTCTCTGGACAGCGATTGTGCGGAGTCACCGCAGGCGTACGGGGCTCGGCAAAGACGGGGACCCGGCAACGGGTCCCCACCCAAGTGTGTGGCACGATCTCAGTTGTAAATCCCGTAGCTCTTGCCTGCATCGATCATGGCCCGTACATTTTCGGGCCGGGCATCAACGGGCGTGTCGCATCCGGTGCTCAGGATGAATCCGCCGTCCTCGCCCACGACCTCAACCAGCTTCTTGACGTAGCCGGCAACCTCATCCTGCGTTCCGAGCTTCAACAGCGCCGCAGGCACATCTCCCATCAGGCACATGTGGCCTTTCAGGACCTCTTTTGCCTTGAAGATATCCGTGGCGCTGTCCAGCTCTAAGACGCAACTGCCTTTGGGCAGTTCTTTGAAGTACGACAGCATCGGCGTCCAGTTGGAATCAAAATGGAACAAGGGAGTGACACCGGCGTCGATCAGTGCCAGGGCGATCTGTTTGATGTACGGCCAGGCGAATCTCTCGAACATCCTGGGTGAGATGAAGGTACCCGACGCTCGGGTGGAGCCGATGAAGCAGGTGCGATACCCCCATCCTGTCGCCTGGCGGATACCCAGCTGCCCCTCAACCGTGGCTTCAATCAGACCCGGGGTGATCGCGTCCATGGCGGCGACCACCTTGTCGGGGTGCCGGTAGAGGTCCAGGGTGAACTCTTTGAGCGAACGGCCCATCGAGAAAAACTCGAAGGGTGGCACGATGGCTACGCCCGTGAAGCTCAAGACACCGCGTTCCTTCCAGATGATCGTGTCCTTGATCGCCTGTCCGACCCAACTTTCCAGCAACTCGGGAATCTTGTTGGGGGGTGTGAGGGGGCGAACCGCGGGAAACACCTTCCCCCACAGGGCCTGCCAACCGTGCTCGATGGCGAAGTCATAATCCTCCAGAGACATGACCGGAATTTCGTCGAACTGCCAGACGGCGTCGCCTGGTAGTTCCCGCCCGGGGATCTTGAGCGGGATTGGCAGGGTCAGGGCAAAGGCGAACTCGTTCAGGGTAGTGCTCTGGAAGGTGGCGTCCCAACCGTCAAACTCGTCAAACACCTCAATCAGCAGCTCACGGCCCAGGTCATTGTCGGCGATGAACTCGTCCAGCGGGACGCCCTTGTAGCGGGCGCAGAAGAAGTCCATCATGGGGATGATGGGTACCCGGTCGGGTTGCTCGCAGCGGATTGCCGCGTCAATGCGTTCGTGGGCGGTCATCTCGGCCATCTCACTTCACCTCCAGCCATTGGTCGCAGAGGCTGATCGCCGCCTGCGCATCGAGCGTCCAGGCGTCGGCACCGGTGTACTCGCGGACCTTCTCTGTTACCGGCCCTCCGCCGATGACTACCTTGACATCGGGCCGCAGCCCCGCAGCTTCCAGGGCGGTGACCGTCTCCTTCATCGGGTCGAACGAGGTGGTCAGCAGGCCGGACAGGCCCAGCACGCGCGCTCCCGTCTCGCGCAGCGTCTCGATGAAGCGCTCCGGCGGCACGTCGACGCCCAGGTCGAAGACTTCGTGGTTGGTGCCGCGCAGCATGGTCACGATGATATCCTTCCCAATGTCGTGGATGTCACCCTTGACCGTACCGATGACCACCCGACCTTTGGACGTCCCATTCGTGGCCGGCCTCGCTTGAAGCGCCGGGGCGAGCAGCCCGCTCACTTGCTTGAAGATCTCCCCGGCCATAATCAGATCGGACAAGAAATACTCCCCCTCCTGAAAGCGCTGCCCGACCGCCTCCATCCCGCGGCGGCAGGCATCCAAGATGGTCAACGGGTTCTCCCCCTTGTCCAATTCTTCCTGGACGAGGTCCCGTACCCGATCCTCTTCCAGGTCGGACACGCTCGTTACGAGCTGATTATCCATGGTTTACTCCTTTGTTGAAACCAGGTTGTCGAAGAGTCGAACGTCTGGTTGCGGCATGAGGGCGCCAATCGCTGATCGTCGTACCGAAAGGGTCACCTCCTTTCCTGATCTACGCCCCGGCTCGCACCATGGCGCGTGCTCTGTTTCGTGAGTGGTAACGGAGGCAGGGAGCACGGGGAGCAGGAGTGTCTGTGCGCTGCTGACCCACTGCGAATGGCTGCGAAAGGACAGCCTGGTGCCTGCTCCCTGCGACTGGTTACCCTGGCTCCTTGATCGGAAAAAAATCTTCGTAAGTGATGGATTGCCCAGGTGGCACAACCAGAAAGTCGTCGTCCCACGGGCCAAAAATCATCTTCTCGACCAGGGCCGTGGAGCCATCAATCTCCTCGTACCGCAGGCCGAAGCGCTCGGCGGTTCGCCGGGCATAGTCGCGGTAGCGTTCCTGTTCGTACTGCCCGGTGTTAATCAAGGCCAACCGGGTGTAGTTTTTCAGCAAGACGTGCATCATTCGCTCCGCCCGCTCGGGCCCGAAGCGCCTGACCATGCGGTCGTACTCGGCGAAAGGACTCCCGTCTCCGCCCTCGATCCAGCCTTTGGTCAGGTAGTAGGTGCCAGGTTCGCCCCGGGACTCGGTCAGGTACGCTGAGCGAGAGCCAAGGAAGATGGCGATGCAGTCATCCACCTTGGGAACCACGAGCGGACATTGCCTGGCCTGGAGACCAACGATCGCGAGCGAGCAGAGACCATAGCCCAGCAGGATCACACTGGCATCCGAGGATGCGTCGATCGCCTCCTGCAGGGCGAGCCGCAGTTTGGCCGGATAGGTGTGCAAGCCGAGCGCCAGGGTATGGGTGGTGACGGCGTCGGGCAGCAGCGGGAGCATCTCCTCGATGACGGTGGCGCAGGCGATCACGGTGGGGCGCCAGTCAGCCGGGACAGGTGGGGATGGGACCAGGCTCATGGTACGAGCCTCTCGAGATGGTGGGTGGGCCAGTCGACGACGAAGGCCGCGCCCGCGTCGCGGGCGCGGCGCTGCACGGCAGCGCGGACGATCTGGTCAACCTCGTCCTCGGTGAGGCCGTAGACCAGAACGTTGAGGGTCAGGTCAAACTGATGGTGCCGACCGGGCACAACGCCGATGGTATCGGCGGCCTGGCCTGGGCTCGTCACGCTCCCGCGCACATATCCGCCATCCGGGAAGGTAGCCAGCGCTTTGATGTGACCCACGAGGCGAGCGCCGGCCGCATCGGCCCGGCGGGCGACCTCCTCCAACAGATGCGCCAGGAGTGTCTCGAGGGCGCGCTGATCCAGTGGGGCCGGCGACTGCCAGTGGACCCGCGCGGCGTATGGGGCCAGGAGCGGTTCGGTCATGGCAGCAGTTCCTTCAAGAGACCAGGCTCCAATCCCGCTTTGGCCGATGCCAACACCATCCGCGCCTCAGGATTGATCGCGGCGACTGTCTCGCGGGCCTCTGCGATCTCGTCCGGTGTAGCCACATCGACCTTGTTGATCAAGAGGGTATCCGCACTGCGGATTTGGGCCGTCACCAGTGGCGTCAGCACCTCAAGTAGAATTGCCAGGCGCTGAGGATCAATCAGGCAGATGGTGCGAACCATCTCCAGGGGGGTACCGCGATAGTAGCGCAGCGCGCTCAAAATGCTGCCCGACTCGGCCACACCGGAGGGCTCGAGGATGACCAGGTCGGGCCGGTAGTCGGCATCGAGGGTTTGCAGGGTGGTCACCAGGTCGGCCGCGAGTGTGCAGCAGATACAGCCATTGAGGAGTTCCCACACGGAGAGGCCGAGGCGGCGCATGAACTGGTCGTCGATGCCACGCTCGCCAATCTCGTTGACCAGGATGGCCACGCGCCAACCCGTGGTGACGGCCATGTGGGCCAATTGCAGGATCAGGGTGGTCTTTCCGGCTCCCAGGAAGCCGCTCACCAGGAGGAGTTTCAAGCAAACCTCGCCGTTGGGGTATCCGATTGCTTGACAATGAACCTGACATATCATACAGTTATATAGGGAAGTTGTCAACGGAGGAGAAGTGCCAGGGTGTACGCACGAGTTGTCCGGCAGGTGGCGGAGCCGGCAGAACCTAACCCCCCGGCCCC
>DOUV01000875.1 GCA_003520455.1 Chloroflexota bacterium
GTCGGATTCAGGTGGAACGGGGCCACCGCGCGCCCGACGAACCTGAACGCGCGGTCACACGGTGCCCGGCACTCGTCTCGGCGACACCTTAACTGGCACGCTAGCGATCAGGGGCGGTCTGATCTCCTGTCAATGTATGGAGCAAGAGCGCAGCATGTTTGTGGCCAGGATCCAACGCAAGCGCGGCGCGGTACTCGGCCACTGCTTCATCGCGCTGTCCCATGAATTCGAGTGCGTCGCCGAGTGCGCTGTGGTACTCGGCGACCATCGGTGCCAACGCGACGGCACGGCGTAGTTCGACCAGCGCCGCGCCCCCGTCGCCACTCATCAGATGCGCCACGCCGGCCAGGTGGTGGGCTTCGGCTCTGTCAGGAGCGAGCAGGGTCACCTGTTGAGCCAGGCGGCCAACGGTCTCGAAGTCGTGATTGCTCGCGGCGAGGCGGGCCAGCGCCAGGAGTGGGTCCGGGGCGGCCGGGGCGACCGCCCTGGCCCGTTCGAAATACTTGCGCGCGCGCCCTGGGTCACCACGTGCCAGAACCAATTCGCCGGCGGCGACCAGCGGCGCAGGATTCGCCGGCTGTGCCGCACTGGCCTCCAGTAGCAGCGCCTCAGCCTCGGGCGTCCGATTCATCGCCGCCAACAGGCGGGCCAGTTCAATAAAGGGGACGCTGTCACTCGAGCGGTAGACGAAAGGGAGCAACGCCCGGTAGGCCGCCTCCGCTTCCTCCACGCGGCCCTGGCTCCAGGCAAGCCGTGCCCTTGCCAGCGGGATGGCCAGGGGCGGCTCCGCTGGCGGGGGCAGTGCCAGCCCGCGTTGGAAAGCCTCCGCGGATTGCGCCGTCTGGCCGAGCGCCCAGTAGACCTCGCCCAGTGCGAGCCAACTGCCACCGGTCTCCGGTGCTACCGCCACAGCCGTCTGGCTGAATTGAAGCGCCTGCCCCAGATTCCCGGCGAGAAGTGCTCGCCGGGCCTGATTGGCGAAGTAGGAACCGGCCCTCGCTGCCTGCCAGTCGGCCAGTGCGCCGGTCTCATCACCCAGGCGGGCACGCATTCGGCCGCGCCAAAAATGCGCCAGGCGGTCGCTCGGATCGCGCGCCAGCAACTGGTCGAAGGCGCCAATGGCCGCCTCCGGGTCGCCGGCACTCAGCAGGAGGCCGGTCCAGCGCGCCGGGCCGGTCAATCCAGGAGCCAGGGCTGCGGCCCGGCTCAAGAACGCACGGGCTGTTCGCATCTCTGCCGCGGAGACAGGCCTCCCGCCCGAGCGCACCAGCAGGGCGAGTGCCGAGCGCGCGCCGACATTCTGAAAGAGTGCCGGCAACGTTGCGTAGAGCAGGAGTGCGAGCGCGAGCAGCGACCCGGCCAGGCTGGCGAAGCGGTGGTGCTTCACCCAGGCCTGAACCGGCGTGAGACGCAGTTTGATGTACCGGTCCTTCGCAGTGTCCATCACGGAGTATCAAAGCGTACCGAACTCAGAAAACGAGCACGGGGCCTCCAGGCCGAGTCCGGCAGCCGTGCACTCTCGGGTTTCAAGCAACGCGAATCATCACCCGTTGGAGGGACGTTTCCTCCACGGCATGGACGGATCAACCCGACTCGCTATAAGAGCGAGGCAGCAAGGTGGCGAACCGAGCGAGCGGCGGCGTGGGTGATGGGCGGCCCGTGTCCGAAGGCTGCGATCTCGAAGTCGTGGGCCGCGAGCCGGGCGATGGAGGCGCGAGCCGCCGCCCTATCGGGAGTGAAGAGCGCCAGGGGCGGCACGAGCCGACCGGCAAGATGTAAGACCGTATCGCCGGTGAGAACCACACCGGCGGTGCCATCGAGAAAGGCGCACTGGTCGGGCGTGTGGCCCGGCGTGTGGATGACCCGCCAGCCGGGTGCAAAGGGTAACTCGTCGCCATCCTCAAAGGTCCCGCTGGGCTCTACGGGGCGATACGGGAGCACGCGGCGGTAGAAAGCGGCGATGCGAGCGCCGAGCGCGCCGGGGAAGGCATCCGGGCTCAAACCCTCGCGGAGCGTTCGCTCGCCCGCCGTATGGACCCAGACGGCCGCTCCGGTTGCCAACGCGAGCGCGTCGAGGGCCCCGACGTGATCGGGGTGGGTGTGCGTGATGACGATGAAGCGCAGCAGCTCGCCCGGGCCCATCAACGCGCGGGCATGGCGCAAGAGAGCGCCAGCGTGAAACGGCAAGCCGGTATCGACCAGCATCCATCCATCGCGCAGGCGCACGAAGTAGCAGTTGATGAAGGCCGGAAGCGCCAACCAGTAGGCATTGGCGGTAAGGGCACGTGGCACAGCCATGAAAGCACCTTTCGAGGCAGGGACGGTGGTGGTGGTGAATGTCGGTAGGTTTCAAGTTGAAGGTTCGCCAGTGCGGTCGGGCGCCTCGTGACCTGCACTTTGCGGAGACGCCCTCGGGGGAAACGCCCGGTGTAGAGACGGCCCGGTGGGGCGTCAGGCGCGGAGGGGCGGAGACGGCCCACCGGGCCGTCTCTACAGGGGGGGCAGGCGGGGCGTCTGTGCAGGGGCGTGAGGGTGGGAGGTTCGGTGTCCCGTTGAATCTCGGGAGACAACCGGGGCGATGTGGGTTAGGGCTGTCGAACGCGGTGACCAAGGCGGGGTCTCTCATCTGCGTGTCCTCTGGGAGGGGGAAACCGGGCGTCCCCTCGGGCGAGTTTCTATGGAGAGGCATCGAGTTGGTCCATGGTTCCCCTTGCCTTTGTCGCCTTCTGACCTATGGTTGGTAGCGGCGGACCACCAGGCTGGCATTTTGACCGCCGAAGCCGAAGGCGTTACTCATCGCAACATCCACGGTGGCCCGGCGCGCCTGACCGGGGACAAAGTCGAGGTCACATTGCGAGTCGGGCGACTCAAGGTTAATGGTTGGTGGGATGAGGCCAGTTTGAATTGCCTTGAGGTTTGCCACCACGCTGACCGAACCGGCCGCGCCGAGGGTGTGGCCAATCATGCTCTTGATCGAACTGACCGGCACGCCGTAGGCAGACTCGCCGAAGACGCGCTTGATGGCCATGGTTTCTGAGAGATCATTGAGCGGCGTGGCCGTGCCGTGGGCTGAGATCCAGTCCACCTTAGACGGCGTGACACCAGCTTCCTCCAGGGCCAGCCGCATCGCGCGCGCGGCCCCGTCGCCCTGCGGGTCGGGGGCGATGAGGTGGTAGGCATCTTCGCTGACACCATAACCGACCACCTCGCCATAGATTTGGGCGCCGCGTGCCAGGGCGTGGTCCTCACGCTCCAGGATCACGACTGCCGCGCCCTCGCCCATGACCGTTCCGTCTCGGTTCTTGTCGAAAGGGCGACAGGCGCCCTCAGGGTCCTCATTCCGAGTGCTCAGCGCCTGGATGCGCCAGAAGGCGGCGATGGCCAGCGGCGTCAGGATGCTCTCGGTCGAGCCAGCGACCATGACATCGGCCTCGCCGCGCCGGATGCGGCGCATGGCGTCGCCAATCGCGTAGATTCCTGTGGCGCAGGCGGCCACGGGCGCCCCAGATGGTCCTTTCGCCCCGTACTGGATGGCAACCTGGCAGGCAGCCATGTTGATCAGGACCGTCGGCACGACGGTCGGCACGATCCGGCGCGGCCCGCGCTCGCGCAGCATCTCGTATTGCTCCTCAATTCCCTGCAAATCTCCAACGGCATTGCCCATCTCGACACCGACCCGCTCCGGGTTCTCTCGATTCAGATCGAGTCCGGCGTGGTCAATGGCCTCCTTTGTCGCGACCATCGCAAACTGGGTAAAGCGTGCCATCCGCTTGACGTCGCGCCGATCAAAGTGGTTTTCAGGGGTGAAATCGTGAATGTACCCGCCGATCTTGACCGGGAAGTCGGTGGTATCGAAATGAGTCAGGTGACTCACCCCGGATCGTCCGGCGACCAGGCCCGCCCATAGGGCTTCAACCCCCACGCCAAGGGGTGTCACGGCTCCCATCCCGGTTACAAGCACACGGAGCGGCCGGCCATTCTGACTTCGCTCCAACATGAGGTGCTCCTTCCCCACACTCTGGACATTCAGCGTATTGGTAACCCGCAGATTCACGCGGCAGCAATTATAACACCCATGCGATTTTCAGGATACGGGGCGTATCTTTTCCGCCAACCTGGTGTTGTATAAAGCGTCAGAACTTCAGTGCAAGAGGAGGTCCAGAGCTGTGAGCCGGAACGGGCTTCGTCCCCGAGTGGTCGTTACGGGTCTCGGCGCGGTTACCCCAGTGGGCAATACCATCGCTGCGATGTGGGAGAATCTCATCAATGGACGGAGCGGGATCGCGCGCATTACGCGCTTCGACCCGAGTCCCTTCGAGACCCAAATCGCAGGCGAGGTCAAGGGCTTCCACGCGGAAGAGTTCATGGATCGACGCGAAGTACGCCGGAGCGACCGCTATCTCCACTACGTCGTCGCGGCCACAGCCGAGGCAATCGCCAATGCCGGGCTGGATTTCAAGCGCGAGCGCCCGGAGCGGGTCGGCGTGCTGATCGGGAGTGCTATCGGCGGCGTCGAGACGCTCCTTGAAAATTATGACAAGATGAAGGAGCGCGGTCCTCACCGGGTCAGTCCCTTCTTCTTACCGGCGATGATCGCCGACACGGCTGGGGCGCAAATTGCCATCGACTATGGTCTTGAAGGCCCGAGCTACGCCCCGATCAGTGCTTGTGCTACCGGTGCCAATGCGATCGGGGAGGGGACGGAGATGATCCGGCGCGGGGCCGCCGATATTGTGATTGCCGGCGGCAGCGAGGCCGGCATCGTTTCGATCGCGTTTGCCGGCTTCAATGTTATGAAGGCGATCAGCACGCGGAACGATGACCCGGCCACCGCCTGCCGCCCTTTCGATGCCACTCGGGACGGCTTTGTGATCGCGGAGGGCTGCGGCATCGTCATTTTAGAGAGCGAGGAGCATGCGCGCGCCCGCGGCGCACGGGTCTACGCCGAGCTGGCCGGCTACGGCACGACGGTGGACGGCTTCCACCTGGCGGCACCCCCCGAGGGCGGCCGGGGGATGCAGAACGCGACGCGGCTGGCTCTGACCGACGCCCAGGCCATGCCCCACGACGTTCACTACATCAACGCGCATGGCACCGGGACGGAACTCAACGACGTGACGGAAACAGAAGCCATCAAGGGCGTCTTTGGCGAAGCGGCCTACGATCTGGCCATCAGCAGCACGAAGAGCATGACCGGCCACATGCTGGGCGCGGCCGGGGCGGTCGAAGCGATCATCTGCATCAAAGCCATCGAGACCGGAATCGTTCCCCCTACAATTAACCTCCACACGCCCGACCCGCGCTGCGACCTCGATTACGTCCCGAATGAGGCGCGGGAGATGCGGGTTGATCTGGCCGCCTCGAATTCGATGGGTCTCGGCGGCCACAATGCCTGTGTCGTCGTCCGGCGCTCGACGTGAGTGAAGACGAGAACAGCGGTCAAGTCGTCGCCGGAGGCGCGTGATCGGAGAGTTCGGGAGTCTCCCGAGAGTTCGGACGTCTGACGCCTTGACCGGCGCTCTCGCGCTGTGTGGTGTGGTGGCCAGGACTCATCAGACGGCTCAGGTGGGGGTGAATTGTTGGCGCTGCCGCAAGGGTGTTCAAGTGCTGAACACGCAACGAGTCAGTGACCACTGACGACTGATCCTGGGTAGGAGGTTAGCAATGCGCTCTGCGCACATTCGCGGATGGGGCAAATTCGTACCACCCCAGGTGATGACCAACCAAGACCTGGCCCGGTTTGTGGAAACCGATGACGAGTGGATTCGAACCCGAACCGGGATTGCCGAGCGACGTGTGGCCGGTAAAACCGATACAACCCTGACGATGGCCGTCAAAGCAGCTCGTGAAGCCCTGCGTGTCGCCGATTTCGACTCGACTCAGGTCGAATTGGTCATTGTCGCCACCGCCACGCCCGACCGCGTCTTTCCAGCGACGGCTTGCATGGTACAAGACGAGCTGGGCGCCGAGCATGCGGCTGCGTTTGACCTCAGCGCCGGGTGCAGCGGCTTCGTCTATGCCCTGAGCGTCGCCAGCACGATGCTCAAAGCCGGTGCCGCCAACAATGCGCTGGTCATCGGCTCCGATGCGTTGACCCACATCCTCGACTGGACCGACCGGAACACGTGTGTGCTCTTCGGAGATGGCGCGGGCGCCTTCCTGCTGCAGGCGACCGAGGAACCCGGCGGCATTCTTTCCTTCGAGCTCGGCTCAGATGGGTCAGGTGGCGATCTCCTCACCGGCCCCATGGTCGGCAACACCTACGAACCGGCCGTCGGCGCCAACCTGAGCCACGATTTTATTTTCATGAATGGTCGAGCCGTGTTCCGCTTCGCCACGCGTATCATGGCGCTGGCCGCCGAGCGCACGATTCAGAAGGCCGGCCTCACGAGCGACGACATCGACCTCTTCATCCCCCACCAGGCCAACGTCCGCATCATCGAGGCCGCCGCCCGGCATCTGAAGCTGCCAATGGAGAAGGTCTACGTCAATATCCACCGCTACGGCAATACCTCTGCGGCGAGCATTCCAGTCGCCTGTTGTGAGGCTGTCGAAGAGGGGCGACTTCATCCGGGCGATCGTATCGTCATGGTCGGCTTCGGTGCTGGGCTGACGTGGGGTGCGGTGACAGTCCAATGGGAGCCGATGCCCAAGCAGCTCCAACCGCGCGAGGTTCGGGTCGCTCGCCGCTGGCTGCGTCACCAGAAGGCTCGGGCCACGCACCTGCGCCACAAGCTCGGCCACCGGGCTGGCGAGGTCGTCGATACGGGTACAGCCGTCATCGAGAAGCAACGCAAGCGGCACGGCGAGAGATAAACCGAGTCGCAGCTCGAACCGATCTGGGCGCGTTCCTTCGCGGGGCTCAGCAGCAGGTTCAGCCGATTCAGCATCCCAGTTGCCAGAGGGAACATTGGAGCAGGCCGGCACCCTTTGCCGGCCTGCTGCTATTCAGCCGTCTGAGCCGTGAGCGCCGCCGGCCGCTCTGGGAGCCAGACCACAAAGCGGCTGCCCTCTCCCGGCTGACTCTGAACGGAAATTGTGCCGCCATGGAGCATGACGATTCCGTGCACCAGGGCCAAACCGAGACCGACCCCGCTGTAGCGGCGAGTGCGGCTCCCATCGACCTGGTAGAAGCGGTCGAAAATCCTGTTCAACTGCTCCGCAGGAATGCCAACCCCGGTGTCAACGACGGAGATTTCGGCCCCGCCTCGCAGCCGGCGGGCGCCGACTGTCACAAGACCACCGAGTTGGTTAAATTTGATGGCGTTGCTGATGAGTTGGTGGAAGAGCGTGGCCAGGTAGTAGGGATCGGCCTCGATCGTAAGTCTGTCCTCCGAGCAATCCAAGTCGACGAGAACCTGTCGCTGCTCGGCGGACGCCTGGCTGAGCCGCACGATGGAGGCCAGGGCGGTATTGAGGTTGACCCTTTGGAGCTGCAACGCCACCTGACCGTTTTCCAGGGCCGAGTAGGTCAGGATGTTCTCGATAATCTGCATCAGCCGATCGACATTGCGCAGCATCACCTCGACAGCCTGCTGCTGCGACCCGGTCAGTGACCCCAGATGGCCGCCCGAGAGGAGATCGGCATACCCACGGATGCTCACCAATGGCGTCCGGAGCTCGTGGCTGATGGTGCTGATGAGATCGGTCTTGAGGCCGTCGAGCGCTTCGAGGTCGCGGCTGGCCGGCGCAGGCGAAGCACCCTCCGGTTTGAGTTCTTCCGTGAAGCGCCCGGTGTGCGCCTGGGCCAGCGTTTTGCGCGCCGCAGCGCGCTCGCGGGGCGTGGCTGCGAACTGGAGGCGATTGGTAAGATCGGCACCGATGACCAGGATCGCGGGCCCGCCTGCATAGGTCACGCAACGGACAGTCCACCGGATCGAGCGCCACGAACCATCGGCCGCCACCAGACGAACGATGGGTTCACCGCCCGCCTGCTCGGTGCCCCCAATCCGGTGGATGGCCTGCGCCAGGGGGAGATCCTGCGGCACGACGAAGGGAAGAATCGCGGATCCCTTCAATGCTTCTTGGGACCGGCCAAGTAACGCCGCGAGCGAGCGGTTCACCCGTAAAATCGTCTCGTCGCGGATCAGGAGGATGTAATCATGAGGATGCTCGAAGAGCGCATCAAACAGCGGAACTTCAGGGCTCATCGGCGTGCTCCTTGCTCATCCAACTCGACCAAGAACCGTTCAAACCACCCGACGACGCGTTCCAGGTACTCGCCGGGCTGGATCTGATCCAGCTGGCGATGGTCGGCCTCGGGGACAGACCAGACCTCATGCGGCCCGGCCAGGGAGTCAGCCAGCCGGTGAACAGCCGCGGCGGGAACGAAGCGGTCCCGCCCCCCGTGCATGAGGAGCACGGGCTGCTCGACCTGGGGTGCCCAGCGCGCCGGTTCGGCGACGGAGAGCGCGGCACCCGTGTGCT
>DOUV01000906.1:0-1501 GCA_003520455.1 Chloroflexota bacterium
GGCCGCGGCGGGCGTGGAGGCGGTCATCTACCGTTCGCCCACCCTGGCGCATGACGTTGATTTGCCTGTGGATTTGGCGGAGGTAGTACGGTGAGTGCGAAGGCGCGAAGGAGGGGAGAAGCGAAGGGGCATCGTTCGGTTCACGAGGAATGGTTCCTATTTGAAAGCTATTATCTGTCGGATCGTACATACGATTCTCTCCGGCGTGATCTGTAGATACTCATGTTCCCTATGCAAGATTTTTTTGCTATACTAACTTACGCTCAGTTTTGAAAATTACTGACTTCATCTGTCTGTCAAATATGGATAAAATATTCATCATGAAGTAGGTCTCTATGATGCAGCGCTTGAATTTTCTTGAGCCCGTGTTATCACTACTGGGTAACAACCTCGATGTCTTGCCCGCAGTTGGCGGCGCTGTTGAGGATCTGCTGCAGCCAGATATAGACGAGCTTGAGGATATGCTGATCAACGCCGAGAGCCGTGAGGTCACCGAGTTTTTGGAAACTCCTGCACCTAATTCTCGCGACATCTACCGGCCCACGCCTCCCATCTTTCGTGCACAAAAACATCTCTACCGCTACTTCATCGATGGCAGCCTGCGCTCCTACTATCTGGCCACGGGGGTGGAGGGGAACCGATCCTTTCCCATCGAGCTGGCTCAGATCGGCGCAGCGGTTATGGAGCGCGACGACCAGGGTCGGGTGCGGCCGCTGGCCAGGCGCCAGCGCATTCTCCTGTTGCTTCCCAAAGGGCAGCTCGGTGTGTCGGACACGCTGTGGCGACAGATCAAACAGCTCGACATACCCGATGGCAGCTTCGAGGTGATCGACACCACGGAGCGAAACGTGAACACGCCGCAGGAGCCAACACCGGAGTCGTTACGCACCCGTGCCGGCGGCATCGCCCGCAACCGCATGCACAGATTGGAGATCGAGATGATCGGCGATACCGATGGACTGCGCAATAAGGACGCATGGCTCATCCTTGATGGCGCCGTCAAACTCGATCAGTTCATCAAGACGCCACACATGATCGGCGTGGCCAAGAACTTCCGCAAGGATCCAGAGTTTCGTTTTGGCCGCGGAGCAGGCAAGCGTCTCGACATCACCAAAATCCTGGCCGGATTGCCCTACGCCAGCCGCACGGTCGCTTTCAGCGCCCACGGCGGTCAGGTAGCCTTCTGGTATGTGCGCCTGCGGGAACAAAAAGAAGTCGACTATCCCTTGATGGGTGTGGTCAAGGTGGAGTTGCCGCGCCCGGATCGCACTCCGGTGGACGCCGAACTCGCCGACCTGATCTCACAGACGCTGGTGGCGGAACGCAACGTCACCCCGTATGGCCGTGACAACCGCTGGCATTGCCACCTCTACCCGATCTTCCAGGCCGAGCAGGCCATCAAGAACGGTTTCTACTCGCGTGACGTGCTGATGGGCATGATCCGTTGGCCGAAGTTACAATTCGCCCCATCTGACATTCCCTAACCTGGACAAGCCAGAAC
>DOUV01000906.1:1582-7564 GCA_003520455.1 Chloroflexota bacterium
TCTGTGCTCTCTGTGTTACTGATATTCTTGCTCTGTGTGCAAGAACCTCATTAGAAAGGTACTAAAAGGTGCAAAGATGTCGAACGACCCTGAACCCGATACCACAACTCAGACAGCCCAACCAACCGCCATCGGCCGCACATCGGCCACAGAGCGCGAGGCCATTACCTCGGACAAGTTCGCCTTTTGGCTCCCCGATGAGGTAATCGTCAACCCCTTCGACATCGTGGCGGTGGAGCAGGTCAATCAGCCAGGCGAACCGGCCAGCCGCACCTATGGCCTGGTGACAATGCTCGAGCACCGCACCGACGCGCCTAACCATCTGGCGAACTTCATCTCGAGCAACTTCGGCGCGCTGGATGAGGAACCGAATACCAACCGCCAAGGCACAACAGTGGCATCGGTCAATGTGTTGAGCAACAGCGAAGACATCTACATGCCGGTTCCGAGTGAGCGACTAGTGACCTTCGCTGACAAGGCCGGAATCGAGAATGCACTTGGGATTGATCAGATGGCGCTGGGGGACCGCATTCCTGCCGGGCTAATCAAGATGAGCAACGGCGCTGGCACAGTGGCTTACATTGACCGCAATTTCGTCCTTGGCCCTGAGTCTGCACACGTCAACATCTCCGGAATTAGCGGGTTGGCCACCAAGACAAGCTATGCGATGTTTTTGCTCCAGGCCATTTTACAGACTGCCGAGGATCCGGATGATATCGCCATCATCATCCTGAACGTCAAACAAGGCGACCTCTTGCGCATTGACGAGAGGGGGCCTGAACTGCCGCCAGAGCAGAAGGCGATGTGGGAAGCGCTAGGTCTTGAACCACTGCCTTTCAAGAACGTACGTTACCTGCTACCCCGTGGCCTCAACGCTCAGCCGAACAGCTTCGTGACACCGAGCTTTTCCACACTTTATGCCTATGACCTGGATTGCACAAAAGATAAGCTGGACCTGCTCTTCACTAACATCTCAGACCCGACCAGCACCATGGAGTCGATCATTGGCGACATCATGCAAGGACTTGAAGGGCGGGGAGATGCTGCCTTTCGCAATGTGAGCAGTTGGCAGAATCTGCTTTACTCAGCACCGTTGTTTAAGGACGGCAAGAGCCAGGGATTTGGTGACAATCGAGCATCTTCTGTCGGGAAGTTTCGCCGGCATCTACGCCGGCTTGTGGAAACGCGACAGACCGGGATCTTTGTTGGTAGCCGTAGCCGAAACGAAAAGGTGCTGGCGAACGAGCTCACGAACATCAAGGGAGGGCACACCTATGTTGTCGACATAGCCAAGCTCAAGGATGAGGAACAGACCCTCGTGTTTGGCGACCTGCTTCGTACGATCTACAGTTTGAAGGCCGAAGACGTGGAGGATCGCACTGAGACCAGCGACGTTCCCGAAAAGATCATCTTCTTCGTGGATGAGTTAAACAAATATGCCCCCAGCGGCAGCCAGACATCGCCCATCACCGCACAGGTGCTTGACATCGCCGAGCGCGGCCGCTCGTTGGGTGTCATCCTTATATCGGCTCAACAGTTCATGAGCGCAGTGCACGGGCGGGTAACGGGCAACAGCGCAACCAAAATCCTGGGGCGCACTGGTTCACAGGAGGTTGGTCAGCCTGACTACCGCTTCCTCGATAATGACTTGAAGATGGCCATGACAAGGTTGGCCAAAGGCGAACTGCTGATCAACCATGCGGTGTACCGCCAGCCGGTGAAGGTGATCTTCCCGAAGCCGGCGTATCGGCAGGAGCAGAGCTAATGCCAGCCTTCTCGCCCACCGAACTCGAAGCCCTCGTCCGCCAGCGCGCGCCGGAAATCGCGCGTGACATCCGCGCTGCCGCGCAGCGCGCCCGCAATGAAGCCGACCTGGTGGCCGAAGTCGAAAAACTGCTGGAGCGCTTCGCCAGGAACTTCGATGTGACTTTGAACCTGGAGCGCGAGCGCACCCTGGTCAACGGCCGCGCCGATGCGGTCTACAACCGCTTCGTGATCGAATACGAGCCGCCGGGCAGCCTGCGCAAGGAGTCGAGCACCCGCACCAACCAACACGCCATCGACCAGGTCAAGCAGTATATGGATGGCTTGGAGCGGCTGGATCGACACAAGAAGGAACGGCTGGCCGGCGCGGTGCTGGACGGCAGCTTCTTCATCTTCGTGCGCCATCGCGACGAGCACTGGCGGGTGGACGACCCCGCGCCGGTCAACGCGCACAGCACCGAGGTCTTCCTGCGCTACCTGCTCTCCCTCTCCACCGAATTGGCGCTGACGCCCGACAACCTGGTGCGGGACTTCGGCGAGAACAGCAATGTCGCCCGCCAGGTAGCGCCAGTACTGTACCGGGCCTTGAGCACGACCGACCATCCCAAAGTCCACATCCTGTTCCAACAATGGCGGCGACAGTTTAGCGAGATCACCGGCTATGAGGAGGGCAGTACGCAGCTTGACGTGCAGAAACTGGCCCGCTCCTATGCCATTCAGGACAAACAGCCCAACGCCGAGCGGCTCTTCTTCGCCCTGCACACCTACTACGCCACCTTCATCAAACTGTTGGCCGTGCAGATCGCCACCTACTACCTGATGCCCAAGATGGGCGGCGGCCTGGCCGCGATTGCCGACCAAGACAGCGAAGGCCTGCGCCGTTACCTGGTCAAGATGGAGCGGGGCGGTGTCTTCGCCGACTTCGGCATCAAGAACTTCCTGGAGGGTGACTTCTTCGGCTGGTACCTGGATATCTGGAACGATGACCTGGACGCAGCCGTGCGCCGGCTGATCGGCGACCTGGCCAACTACTCTCTGGTGACCCTGGACGTAGACCCGGAGGAGACGCGCGACCTGCTCAAGCAGCTCTACCAGAACCTGATGCCCAAAAAGCTGCGCCACGCCCTGGGCGAGTATTACACGCCCGACTGGCTGGCCGAGCGACTGCTCAACCAGTTGGGCTACAACGGCAACCCGGCCAAACGTCTTTTGGACCCCAGTTGCGGGTCGGGCACCTTCCTGGTGCTGACGATCAAACGCGTGCGCGCCTACGCCGAGGAGAAAATGTTGAACGAAGCCCAGGTGTTGGAACAAATCCTGGCCAACATCGTCGGCTTCGACCTCAACCCGCTGGCCGTGATCTCGGCCCGCACCAACTACCTGCTGGCCTTGGGCGACCTGCTGCCCCATCGTCGCGGGGAGATCAGCATCCCCGTCTATCTGGCCGACAGCATCCTCACCCCCAGCCGGGGCGCTGACCTGTTCAGTCACACCGGCTTCAGCTTCAACACCGCGGTGGGCAAGTTCACCGTGCCGCAGGCGCTGGTGGACGCGCGCTACATCGACCCCCTGGCCGATCTGCTGGAGGAGTGCGTGCAGAGCGGCCTAACTCCCGATCTCTTCCGCCAACGGCTGCTGAACACCTTTCCCATCGTGGACACCCCAGCCGACGACGACGAGGTGGACCTGGCCGTGCGGCTGTACGAGCAACTGCTGGCGCTGGAGAAGCAGGGCATCAACGGCATCTGGGCGCGCATCATCAAGAACGCCTTTGCGCCGCTGTTCCAGGGGCGGTTCGACTACGTGGCCGGCAATCCGCCGTGGGTGAATTGGGAAAGCTTGCCGGGAGACTATCGGCAAGAAACCAAGCCGCTCTGGGTGTACCACAACCTCTTCCCGCACAGCGGCATGGACACGATCCTGGGCAAGGGCAAGAAGGACATCTCGATGCTGCTGACCTTCGTGGCAGTTGACGACTACTTGCGAGAGGACGGCAAATTGGGGTTCATCATCACCCAGAGCGTGCTCAAGACGGCTGGAGCTGGCCAGGGCTTCCGCCGCTTCAGGCCAGGAAGCGGCGCAGCGATCAACGTACTGTCGGTTGATGATCTGGTGGATATCCAGCCGTTCGAGGGGGCAAGCAATCGCACGGCGGTGATCATCCTGCAACGCGGCCGGCCGGTGCGCTATCCGGTGACGTACAACGTCTGGCGAAAAACGGCCAGCGGTCGCCGCGTGGCCGAGGACTTGACGCTGGCCGAAGCCACGGCTATGTGCGCCATCCGTCAGTTCGTTGCCCAACCGGTGGACGAAGGCGACCCAAGTTCGCCCTGGCTGACCGGAAAGCGCCGAGCGCTGCAGGCAATCAAGAAAGTACTGGGCGCGTCGGATTATGTCGGTAAGGCGGGTGTGTGTACCTGGCTGAACGGCGTCTATTGGCTGGAGATTGTGGCCGAGCGGCCTGACGGCCTGGTTGTTGTGAGCAACATCACCGAGGGGGCCAAACGCGAGGTCGAGAGTGTGCAAGCCGCCATCGAGCCTGATCTGATTTATCCGCTCTTGCGCGGGCGCGACGTTGGCCGCTGGCAAGCGACGCCGCAGGCCCACCTCCTGATGGTGCAGGACCCGGAAAAGCGACGCGGTTACGACGAGAACTGGTTGAGCGTCAAGTATCCGAAGACATACGCATATCTCAAGCGATTTGAGACAGACCTTCGCTCGCGGTCAGGCTATCTGCGCTACTTCAAGTCAAGCGATCCGTTCTATTCAGTGTTCAACATCGGCGACTATACCTTTGCTACGTACAAGGTGGTGTGGGGACGCATTGCCTCACATATGGAAGCAAGTGTTGTCTCGGTAGTGGATAACAAGTCCATTATTCCCCAAGAGACTATTTCCCTTGTATCATGCCTAACCGATCAAGAAGCGCATTACATATGTGCTGTTCTTAACTGTAGCCCTTTCAGTTTTGCCGTTGAGTCTTACTCACAAAAGGGCGGCAAAAGTTTTGGAACACCGAGCATCCTCGAAAACGTGCGCGTACCTCGGTTTGATCCAGTCAACTCGACTCACCCTCAACTTGCCGACCTTTCCCAGCAAGCCCATGCCGCCACGGCAACCGGCGACGCGGCGCGAGTGCGGGACATCGAAGCGGAGATCGACCGGCTGGCGGCGCAGTTATGGGGGTTGACGGAGGCGGAGTTGAAGGAAATTCAGGAGAGTTTAGCGGAGTTGGGGTAATGGCGCTTTACCGTATCTACATCGATGAAGTCGGCAATCATGACATGACGCACGCCGACGACTCCAACCAGCGATTCCTGTCGCTCACAGGTGCGATAGTCGAGTCAGGCCATATCGCACAGGTGCTCCAACCTGAAATGGACCAGATCAAGCGCCAGTTTTTCCAACAGGACCCGGATGAGCCAATCATCTTCCATCGAAAAGAGATGGTGAACAAACGGCCACCCTTCCATTCACTGCGCGATCCCACCTCTGAAGCGCGCTTCAATGACAGCCTTTTACTGGCCCTTGCTCGTTGGGGCTACCGTGTGATCACTGTTGTGATCGACAAGCAGGCTCATCGAGACCAGTACCAGGTCTGGCGATTCCATCCATACCACTACTGCCTGACCGTCATGCTGGAACGGTTCGTTCTATTCCTGCATTACGGAAACCACCGTGGCGATGCCATGATCGAAAGCCGTGGCGGAAAGGAAGATCACAAACTCAAAGACTCCTATGCTCGTCTCTTTGAGCGCGGCACCGATCGTATACCGCCGGACAGGTGGCAGGCTTGCCTGACTACAAACGAAATCAAGATCAAGCCGAAGAGTGCCAACATCAGCGGTTTGCAGCTCGCGGACCTTATCGCGCATCCCTCTCGCCGCGAGGTGCTTCTGGACAATCGGCTGATCGTCGACAATCGAGATACGTTTGGTGATCAGATCTGTGCTATCCTCCGCCAGAGTAAATACCTCCGTAACAAACGAACGGGCAAGATTGAAGGCTACGGAAAGAAACTGTTGCCATGAAGAAAAGAAAAGCGCCCTTGCGGGCGCTCTCCCGATGGCCTACGGCCATCCACCTCCACTATATGGATTAGCTACACTATATCACAAGTTTGTAGTTTTGTGTCACCGAATTTTCCAGAAATCTAAAGCGCCTCAAATCCTACGCCCATGCGGGCTGCCCTCAATGGGGTGCATCCCAAAATAGTGG
>DOUV01000992.1 GCA_003520455.1 Chloroflexota bacterium
CTGCTCGAAGCGCTCCTCGCGAGTGTGGGGTCGCTCGCCTCGCAAGACGGCCACCGCGCGAATCCAGGAACGCTGCTCGGCTTGAGACATCGGTTCCGCGTGGTATTGCCAGGAATGCTTGCGCAGGTATTCTTTCAGGTCGTGATGCACGATGTGCAGTTTGGTTTCTGTCTCAGCGAGCAGCCACTGCCTGGTCTCGCGTGCGGTGTGAGGGAGAGTCTGCCGGAGATGGGGCAGGCAAAGCCCATCGCTGGCACGATACGCCTCCCGCCAGGCCGGTTGCTCGAGCAGTTTCGCCAGCGTGCTGGTATATGACTGCTCCGACCGCTGGCGGCTGCGGCAAACCGGGCACTGCTCAGGGGGAGGCAGAGCGGGGGCCGGCGCCCGGCGGAGCCAGCGGGCCGGGTGCCACCAGGGGGAGGCTGCCGGGGCGGTCTGTTCAGATTGCTCCGCCAGCATTCGGCGCACCGCCTCAAGCAGCGACTCGTAGAGGGTGCCGGTCCCCAAGCCGCTGTGCCACTCGCTCGCCTCGAGCGTCTGTAACCGCCAGGCATGCTCCAGGCAGAGGCCCTCGGATGCGAGAAAAACCCGGCGGAATTCCCGATCCATCACACCCTCCCAGAGTATGAAAAAGAGGCGGCGTGCCTCGCTCTGCTGGCACAGCCGGCAGACGGGACAGCCCTCATACCGCAAGGCGATCTTCAGTTGCACTTCGATCATCGCCCAACTCTCATTCTGGCACGATCAGAAAACCCCGGGTTCGCCGGCCGTGGCGTGCACCGCGCGAATCCAGGAGTCCCTCTCCTCGCCAAAGCCCTCGTCGCGAAAACGGTAATCGTTCTTGCGGATCAGTTCGGCCAATTGTGCCCTCAGCGCCCGCCAGGCTTCTTGCTGGCGGGTGAGCAACGGCTGGAGCGCCGGGCCGGGCAGCGTCTCCACAGCCTGGCGTATGTGGGGCAGGCAGAGGCCACTGCTGGCGTCGAGGGCAGCCCTGAGATCGGGGTCGTCGTGGTGCTCGCCGAAGACCTCGATCGCGCGATCCGCGGCCTCGTCGCGTCGCCGGCAGGCCGGGCAGATCGCGTGGGGGACCAGAACGGGAGTACGATCGCGAGTGCCACCCAGCCTGGTCGCGAGGCGCTCCAGCCAGTCTGCCCGCAGGTACCCGTTTTGGGGCAACTCCTCCAGCAGATGGCCCAGAACCGCATTGTAGAGGATCGCCGTGCCCAGGCTGTCGCGCAGGCGGAGGAGGTGCTCGCTGTGCGTGGGGCAGAGCCCGTGAGCCTCGGTCAGGGTGTGCTGCGTGCCGGCATCGTTGACACTCTCGTAGAGGATGGCCTCCAGATACTGCGCGGCGGCCCGCTGGCCCAGGCGGCAGAGAGCGCAGCCAGGCGCCTTGAGGGCGTCGAGCAGGTTGAAGTAAGGGGTATGCTTTGAAGCCATCAACTGCCTCCATCGCGCTGTGCCAGCACCTGCTGTATGGCCTCTCGCAAGCGATACGGAAGGCCCGATGCCGCCAGGGCGGCCTTCAGTGCGTGGCTCGCGCCTGGATCGTCCAACGTGCCCAATGCCTCCGCCGCTGCGATCCGCGCGACTAACGCACGATCCGGATCGGCCAGGAGCTCGATGAGCGCCGGTACGGCCCGCCGGTCGCCGATGGCGCCGAGAGCGCGGGCCGCATCAGCGGTAATCTCCATGAAGTCGCCGCGCCGCTTCAGACGCGCGATGAGGGCATCCACCGCCCGTGGTTCGCGCAGGCGCTGGCCGAGCACCTCGATCGCGATGCCGGCGCGTGTCGGTTCGGGATGTCCCACGGCATCAATCATCTTCGCCACAAAGTCTTTCCCCGTTTCGTCGAGCGTGGCGCCACAGGCCGCGCAGACGGTGGCCCGGGGCTCATTCTCGGCCCAGCAGCTCGGGCAAAAGCGACGCATCCGGTCTCCTTCCCCCAGAGGCGGCGTGCCTCCGAGACGCTTCCCGATTTGCTTCCGTCCCGTGTCTGGAACCTGCGGGCGAGTAACGCCTCAACCGCAAAACTGGGGTCGCCGTCCACCAGCGCCAGTCGCCGCCCGCGGCCGTACAGACAATTTCGCGCTGACCTTCATCCAGGGCGCGCTCTTGCCGGAACTCGCAGGGCTTCAACTCCACCATCGCGCTCCATTGTCGGGATGGGTCTACCCCGAATCATAGCGCCAGCCGACAAACGTCTCGATCGCTCGCCGCCAGGCGGTCTGCTCGTCACCTTTCGGCTCGTCGGCAAATCGGTAATCCACCTTGCGAAAGTACTCCTCCAGCTCGGTTGCCAGCGCGGTGAGCTTCTCGAGAGTCAGTTCGACGAGCCTTGCCGCCGTCTCCGGCGAGGCGCTCTCCAGCGCGATAGCAAGATGATCGAGGCACAGGCGGTCCGAGGCCCGGTACTCGGCGGCAAAGCCCTCGTCAGCCAGCCAGTGCGCGAGTGTCTGAGTGGCTGAACGGGCGTGATTGGCGAGCGTCTGGCAGGCCGGACAGGATTCCCCCGGACGGGCCATGCGCGGCAAGGATGCTCTGCGCTTCCAGGTCCGCCTTTGTGCGGAGAGCTGGCCGAATTGGGCCTGCAGCACGCCGAGTTTCTGCTGCTGGTCCTCAACCAGGTATCGCGCCACCACAGCGATTTGATAGACCACGCCGTACTCGAGCAGACGCCACGCGTGCTCGCGGCAGAAGCCAGCTGATGATTGGAGTTTCGCCATCATGGACGGGGCATAATAGTTCTGATGGAGAAACCAGTGGTAGAACCGCCGTGTCTCCTCGTCGCACAGATGACAGACCGGACAGCCCGACGCTCGAAAAGCCCAGCGCAGATCATAATAGAGGAGGCTCTTCGACTCGCCTCGGCTCTGTCTGCCCAACCAGTCGAGACCTGGCATGGGGGCTCACCCTCCTCTCCTGCAATGACGCGCCTCAACGGTCATGCCACAGCGCCTGTTTATCGGCCGATACTCAGCGGTGCACCCCGCCGCCGAGCAGCGCGCTCAACAGGCTCTGGCGATCCACGATCCCGCTCAGTCGCCCGGCTTCGTCTACCACGACCAGGCGCCGGCGCTGCTCGGCCACCAGGCGCTGGGTCGCCGCCAGGATGGTCGTGTCCTCGGGGGCCGTGAGCACGGGGGTGGACATCAGATCGGCGGCGCGCTGAT
>DOUV01000567.1 GCA_003520455.1 Chloroflexota bacterium
CTGTCGAGCCCACTCCCCAGCACCACGCCCGGTACGAGGACCTCCTGGCCCTGTTCCGCAGCGCCTACCAAAAACATCGCGACGACTTTCGCCAGTTGCAGGATTTTCAGTAGAGGCCCTTCCGGAACCTCACGACCCGGCGCCTCCACTTGAGTATCTTGTTTTTGCCACGAATTACACAAATCCGTTTTCCTTTTCGTGTCCATTCGTGCCATTCGTGGCCGAGAGTCTATTTCTTTTCAGAGATGCCGGTGAGCACGTCCGGAACAAGAAGGAAGCCATGAAGACAGCCGATATTGGCACCAAACGCCTGGTCAGCCTGGCGCCAACGCCCTGGGCGCGCTGGCTGACCGGCGACGCGACGGTCGAAGTGCTGGATGTACTCTCGGGGGAGTTCCAGTGGGTGAGCCGGGCCAACGACGTGCTGGTCAAAGCCCAGTCAGATGGGCATGGCGCCTTTCTGATTGCCAATGAAATCCAATTCCGGCCCGACAGGCGCATGGGCGCACGCCTGCGAGCCTACGCGGCACTCGCGGAAGAGCGCTACGACTTGCCCGTCTACCCGGTGGTGGTCAACATCTTGCCCCCGCGGCCGCAGGTCGCAATCACCACGAGCTACCGGTCCGAGTTCCTGGGGCTCGTCGCCCGCCAGGACTTCAAGGTAGTCAACCTGTGGGAAGTGGACGTCAATCTGGTCTTTGAACAAAACCTGGTGACGCTCCTGCCATTCGTGCCGATCTTGAACGGTGGCCAGCACCAGGCGGCCCTCAGTCGAGCCGTCACGCTGTTGCGGGCCGACGAGACCATTGCCGAGTTGGAACCGCTGCTTGCCTTCTTTGCCAGTTTTGTTCTAGAATCCGAGGTGGTACGGAGAATCATGAGGTGGGACATGGCCGTATTACGCGAGTCACCCTGGTACGCCGAGATCCTTCAAGAGGGCATCGAGCAGGGCATCGAGCAGGGGCAGGTGGAAATGCTCTTGCATGTCCTGGCGCGCCGCTTTGGCCCGTTGCCCCCTGACCTCCCGGCCCGGATTCGCGCTTTGCGAGTGGATCAGCTCGGCCAGGTCATGGACGTTGCGCTTGAAGCGCCGGCTCTCGGCGATGTCGAGGCGTTCGTCGCGACGCTTGCCGAGGGCGCGGCCACAACCAAAAGGACGCGGTACCGGGCAGGCAACGGCGAGGCAATCCCCCCACACAGTGCGGCGCCAGGCGAGGGTGAGGATTAACAAGCAGGACATGCGTTCTGTACAATGATGTTGATGGACGCCACCGAGAAGCTGCAACTGCTCGCGACCCAAATGCACCTGGAACCGGCCGAAGAGGCGGATCCTCGGTGGGTCGCTGCCCAGTCCGCAGCACCCGGTAGCACACCGCCCGGACCATCTCAACCTGAGCGTCCGCTCGCCCCGCAATCGCTGGATACGCTGCCCTGTGGAGCGACGGCCTCCGGCAGTCCAGAAGAGAAAAAGAGCGCCCTCGGAATCTATCAGGCAGTGGCCCCGGGCGGCAAGCCGGTTGCCCTTCTCAAGACGCTGCTCACGTCGGCCTGCGAGCGGGACTGTTACTACTGCCCATTCCGCGCCCGGCGCAACTACCGCCGGGCCACTTTCAAGCCGGAAGAGATGGCCCGCACCTTCATCGAGATGCACCGCGCCGGCCTCGTGCAAGGCCTGTTCCTCAGTTCAGGCATCGCGGGTGGCGGCGTGCGGACGCAGGACCGTCTGATCGCCACCGCCGAAATCCTGCGCCAGACGTACGGCTACCGCGGCTACCTGCATCTCAAGATCATGCCGGGCGCCGAGCAGGCCCAGATCGAGCGCGTGATGCAACTGGCCGACCGCGTCTCGATCAACCTCGAAGCGCCCAACAGCCGGCGCCTGCAGCAACTCGCCCCGCACAAGCAATTCCTCGACGAATTGCTCCGGCCGTTGCAGCTGGTCGAGGCAATCCGCCAGACCCAACGACCCGATCAGGCCTGGAACCGGCGCTGGCCATCGTCGGTCACCCAGTTCGTCGTCGGTGGCGCAGGTGAGAGCGACGTGGAACTGCTCACCACCACGGCCCACCTCTACAGCGAGGCGCGCCTCGCCCGGGCGTACTTCTCGGCCTTCAGTCCGGTGGCAGACACACCCCTCGAGAACCGGCCGGCCGAGAACCCGCTCCGCGAGTACCGCCTCTCTCAATCCTCCTTTCTCTTGCGCGACTACGGTTTCGATCTCGAAGAACTTCCCTTCACCCCGACCGGGAATCTCCCACTGGACAGCGACCCCAAGTTGGCCTGGGCCCAGGCGCATCTGAGCGAGACCCCGATTGAAGTGAACCGCGCCGGCCGCCAGGAGCTGCTGCGCATCCCTGGCGTGGGGCCAAAGAGCGCCGATGCCATCCTCGCCGCCCGGCGCCGGGGCATACTACGCAATCTTCGTGATTTGCGTGCCATCGGCATCAACGTCTCGCGTGTGGCTCCCTTCGTGCTGCTGGATGGTCGGCGGCCCGCACACCAGTTAAGCCTCTGGGAGCAAGATTGATGGACGCTCAACCCCTCCGCTTCATCGATGAGCCGGTCGAAGTCCACTTCGATCGACCGCCGGTGCTCGAGAAAAAGCCTGGCTGCCCGGATGAGTTTGTCTGGGACGGCGAAAGGTATCGCATCGTCGAGATGCTGAGTGAGTGGCACGACTACGGCCGCCGCGGGCGCATGGCCACGAACATGCGCCCCGACCATGCCGCC
>DOUV01001051.1:0-530 GCA_003520455.1 Chloroflexota bacterium
CGTTCTTAAGTCGCGCTTGCGCTGTTCCAATCGACGCTGACGAACCGCGTGCCCGGAGGGGCCCGCCGGGGGGTCGCCAGCACGAATCCTCCGAAACCCACCCCGGCAACGTGGCTCCCAGGCCATCAGCCTCGAAGATGTCCTGGCCCTGGGGCGGGTTTGTGGACAGCCCTGCTACGTGCCGATCTGCCCCGGTCCCCCCGGCTGGTTGGCGACGTCGCAGGCAAAACCCGCCCCGACCATTGAGGGGGCCCGGCCCAGCCAAGCCTGGCGCCTGCCCCCCTCCCCCTCCTCTTGGCGATCCCTCCCGACGCCCACGTGACCGCCTGGGAGCCCCGCGGGAACAGGCCGGCCTCCCATGGCTCGGCCGGGAGCGCCAGATCCAGGCGATGGCCCCGTTCCACATTCCTCCGACAACCAGCGGGCCCGGAGGGGCCCGCGGTGTGGCAGCGTCGATTGGAAAAGGGCAAGCGCGGGTTAAGAACGATTGCAATTGTGCGCGAACGCCTCTCATCCAGTCGGCTTCAGCC
>DOUV01001051.1:614-3010 GCA_003520455.1 Chloroflexota bacterium
CGCACGGTGTGTCAGATTCATTTAGAAAGGCGCAATACCAGCTTTCCCCTATCAGCAGCCGAACTTCATTCGGCTGCTTCTTCATCAAAGGAGCAGCATGGCATTCTGGCGACATTACTACCACCTGGTCTGGGCAACAAAAAGGCGCGAGCCACTGATTGGGCCAGAGATTGAAGCGCGCGTGTATGCCTATCTCGTGAGCAAGGCCGCCGAATTGGGCGTGTACGTATACGCCATCAACGGATGGTCGGATCACATTCATCTCGTCGTCGCAATCCCGCCCCGTCTTTCGGTCGCCGAGGTGGTCAAACACCTCAAAGGGGCAAGTGCCCATTTTGTGAACCACGGTCTGGCGCTCGACGTGAAATTTGGGTGGCAACGCGGCTACGGATCGCTTGCGATAGGAATGCAGCAGCGCCCCATCGCAGAAGCGTACGTGCGGAACCAGAAAGAACACCACGCCGCGCAGACGACGAATGGTTGGTTGGAATACTGCACGGCATTGGATGAGGGACCGCCGGAAACCGGCCTGATGGTGGACAACGACACCGGTTCTGTGGCAGAAGAGCCAGGCGACTACGACGTATGGGGCCCGTTGCCATTTTGACGTGCCGGTCCATCACGGCAGAATCAACCCGTTTTTAACGGGTTTTGCATATCAGCGGCCGAATTCATTCGGCGCTGCGAGGCTGCGAGGCAACTTTTTTTGCCCACGGGAGCCGCGGAGGAGGTGCGATGAGCAGCCCAACGACGTTGGCCCCGCCGCCACCAACGGCGACGCGGCGGCGATTCACCGTAGCAGACTTCCACCGCATGGCAGAGGCCGGCACCTTCACGGAAGACGACCGCGTGGAACTCATCGACGGGGAGGTGCTGGAGATGACACCGTTTGGTCCGCGTCATGCGGCGACCGTCAAACGCCTGGTCGAGTTGCTGACGGTCTCTCTGAGCGGCCGGGCGATCGTGAGCGTTCAGGATCCGATTCAATGAGCGGATGACACTGAGCCGCAGCCGGATCTCGCCGTACTGCGCCGTCGCGCCGACTACTACGCGGAGGCGCACCCGGCAGCCGCCGACGTGCTGCTGGTGATCGAGGTGGCCGACACCTCTATCGGCTACGACCGCAGCGAAAAGCTGCCACGCTACGCGCGCGCGGGTATTCTCGAAGTGTGGCTGGTTGATCTGTCCGGCAATCGTGTCGAGCAGCACACGAACCCACATGGCGACCAATACGGTAGCAAGCAGACTTTCGGCCGCGGCCAGACGGTCAACGCGCAGACGGTCTCGCTCGGGCTGGCGGTTGATGACATCCTCGGCTGAGAGGCTGCGGGGGCGCGGTGAAAGGGACTGCGACCCGCTTCGCCAGGGCACGCAGGCAACAAGCATCCGCCCCGGCCTTGCCGATGGCATCGCTGTCGGGGCGGGTTTCGCCCGAAGCCTTCTCTTGAAGCTCCGCGCCGGCCGCAGCGATTCGGCCAGCGGTGATAAAGGTCGAAACCCGCCCCGACAATGCTCTGGGACGTTGCCACGGCCCGGCAGTGGCATTGGCGGTGAGGCGGAGCTTCAGGCTCCGCCGGCACGCGACCCGCTGCGCGGGCGAACTCAGGCAGGGGGGCTTTGCCCCCCTGCACCCCCCGCTTCAGAATCCAGAAACCCAGAACTCAGCTTCCAGCACCAACGGGGGAGACCAGGCGAAACCCGAAGTAGAAGTACGAGAGGCCCGGAAAGTGCCCGTCGCGGGAGCCGCAGCGGGCGACGACCAGATTGACGTTCCACGAGCCGCCCCGCAACACCCGCGCCGCCGGGCTGGTGAGCTCGTCGCTCCGCCCACTCTCCCACTCGGTCAGCGTCCACTCCCACACGTTCCCCGCCAGCTCCTCCACTCCCTCCGGCGTCGCCCCCTGCGGGTAGATCCCCACTGCACTCGTCTGCCTGAGATAGTAGTGGCCAACGTTGCCCCCCGTCTCATCAATATTGGCATACCCGCTGATGTACTCGGGCCCCCACGGGAAAAAGCGCCCTTCCTCCCCCCGCGCTGCCCGCTCCCACTCCTGCTCTCTCGGCAGCCGCACCTCGTAGCCCAGGCGTGCGCTCAGCCAGCGGCAGAAGGCCACCGCCTCGTACCAGTTGACCCCCTCCCGCGGGTGGTTCCCGTACGGAAAACGCGGCTCGACCGGCTCCCACTTCGGCTGCGCCAGCCCCTGCCACCACTCGCCCTGATGGTAGCCGTCTGCGGCCTCGATGAAGGCCTGGAACTGGCGGTTGGTGATTGGGTATTTCGCCATCCACAAGGCCGCCAGCTCCACCTCCCCCGCCGGCAGGCTGTCGTACGCCTGCTCGTCGCCCCCGATGGGGAAGCGGCCCCCCGGCAGCTTGACCCACACGATGTCTGGCAG
>DOUV01000837.1 GCA_003520455.1 Chloroflexota bacterium
CCGGGACAGGCAACCGCTGGGCTCCCTGGCCAGTCAGGCCAGGCTGTAACCGCCCGGCTCCGGACGGCCGCTCGTTCTCCGGTTGTCATTCGCCACCGCTGCCATCAGGCCGCCACACTGAGCGCTCCCTCGCGGCGTGTAACCGATCGATTCTGCTCGGCGGGGCGCATCATCTTGGGATCAAAGAACCGGAAAACGCACTCGTGGGTAAGGAGCGCCTCGTGATCGCAGGCCACCACGTGTTCCCGGCCCCCGGCAAGTCGCGCCGAGGCGACAGGCACCAGGCCGTCACCGTGGCCATCGCGCTCGATCCGCGCGTCGCACCAGGCGTCGGGCTGTTGGGTATCAACGATGATCCGGGCCGCAGTCGGTACCCCCCGTCCAATGATCGTAACGGTCGGCACGCTTGACGTCCGGCCCAACTCGGCGTAAAAGGCCCGGCTATCGTCGAGCAAGGCGTGGTACCGCGAGGGGAGCCACTCGCGCTCCGTGTAGATGTCAACCGGCTCGCCGGTGGGCGTGAAGACAAAGGGTCTCGACGGCAAGAGTTGATAGATCGCTGGCATGGTTTGTACCACAGCGGCCAGCTTCTGCTGAATGCTGTGGAACGGAATGAAGGGGGCGCCTCGCACCAGGTATTCGAAGGCTAACGGCGTTCCGTCGAGCGGCGAGCCGATGAGGATAAGAGCGGATACATCGGCCGCGCCGCCGAGCCGCTCGATCCAATAACGAGCCACAAGCCCACCCATACTGTGCGCCAGGATCACGATCTGCGGATTGGCGCCTAAGTACTCGCGCTTCCACGTTTGAACGTGAGCGCGTAACTGCACAGCCGAGCGCCGGCAGTCCTGGCGCCAGTCGTACGCGAACTCGACCAGATTCTCGCCGCGCCGGTAGCCGAACCGGCGCGTCAGCGCCGAACGCAGTTGGCCGTAGCCGGTGTTAAATCGGAGCAGACCGGCAATGTCCCACTCAGTGACAACCTCATCGGCGATCACCTGTTTGTTGGGCCAGCGTAAAACGTTGAGACTGGTCAAGGGAGCCGCGGTGCAGGGCCAGGCTATCAACTGGTTGTGGATGAGACGCGAGCCACAGAGGCCGGGGATCAAGAGCACTGGCGGATGGCCACGCACGGGGAAGCTTTTGAAACGAGGGCGCTGCGTGGGATCTGGGTTGCTGGATGATACGGGCATGGTGTAGCCGGCCTCCTTCGTTCCGGGCCTCTTGCAGGATTTGTGCCACGACAGGCGACCAGGGCGGTGGCGAGCCGGCGGCACGCAGCCTGGGCGTTCTTCCGAGATTTCACAACGAGAATTTGCGGGAACCGATGCTCATGTTGTAAGATTATAGAACGATGCAAGATTGAACTCGATCGACACGAAGACGAGCGAACTTGATGGCGAAGATCGTGGGTATCCGCTTCCAGGAAGCGGGCAAGATTTATCACTTTGACGGCACGGGGGTTGCCCGGCTAACGATCGGCGACCACGTCGTCGTTGACACGAGCCGTGGGCGTGAGCTGGGACGCGTCGTAACACTCTCCGATCACGAGCCTGCCGCTCGCCAACGCGACCCGCAGGGCGATGAGCCCGGCCACGGCGAGGACACGGGCGAGGATAGCAGCGTTCAGGACGATCCGAATCTGGTCGTTGGGGAGCGCAAACCGATCACCCGCAGGGCAACCACGCTGGATTTGGTCCAACGGGAGCGATACCGGCACCTCGAGAAAGAGGTCCTGAAGCAGGCGCGCATGCGCACCACCGAGTTGGGCCTCCGCATCAAACTCGCCAAAGCTGAGTACAGCTTCGACGGCAGCCGCCTGACGTTCTACTATGGGTCGGAGCGGGAGGTAGATCTGAACCGGCTCAAGCGGGATCTCAGCAAGGCTTCGAATGGGAACGGTGGCCCGAATGCCCGGGTTGAGTTCCGCCAGGTGGGGCCGCGCGACGTCGCCAAGCTCATGAGTGGAAGTGGCGCGTGCGGGCTGGAGAAGCGCTGCTGCAGTGCCTTTTTAACCGACTTTCAGCCGATCTCAATTCGCATGGCTAAAGCCCAGGACCTGCCGCTCGTCCCGGCTGAGATTGCCGGCATGTGCGGGCGGCTGCGCTGCTGCCTGGCCTACGAGTACGAGTTTTACAAGGACGCACGCAAGGGCATGCCCAAGGTTGGCAAATGGGTGGTCAGCCACGAGGTTTCCGGGAAAGTTGTGGACCGCAATATCTTGAAGCAAACGGTGACTGTGGCGACCGAGCGAGGCCGGATTGAGCTTCCGGTCAAAGAGATTTGGGTGGGCGAGAGTGGCCAGCCGCCGTCGGCCAGCGGCTGCGCCGGTGGCCCCGGCAGCAAGTGTGATGGTGCCTGTGCCACCACACAGGAATAGTGGTCATCTGGTGGAAACGAAGTGGAGGTCGAAATCAAGGCTGGTGGCAACACCTCAATCTGAAACTCGACCTCACTCAAAGTCGATCACCCAGCGGATTTTGATGTAAAAGACTTCGGAAATTGACATGGGGAGACGACAATGATAGAATGGCCAGTGTCGACCCGCACCTTAGAAAAGCGAGATGAAACTCTCACGCCGGAGGCGCTGCGCGATCGTTACGGTCGCCGCATCGATTACCTTCGCATCTCGCTGATAGACCATTGCAACCTGCGCTGTGTCTACTGTATGCCGCTCCACGGCCTCAAATTCCTCCGCAGACAGAACTTGCTCACGCCCGGGGAGATTGCAACCATTGCCCAGGCGGGCGTCCAGGTGGGCTTTCGCAAGATTCGTCTGACGGGGGGTGAGCCAACGCTCCGGCCAGACCTCGTGGAGATCGTGGAGCGCCTGGCCGATCTGCAATCCAGCGGGCTGCAGACACTCGCCCTGACGACGAACGGGATCAAGCTCCCTGAGCTGGCCAAGCCGCTCAAAGCCGCCGGCCTGACGCGGGTCAACATCCATGTAGACACCGTCAATCCCGGCAGCCTCCGCCGGTTGATGCGGTGGGGCGAGTTGGAGCAGATCATGGCCGGCATCTACGCGGCCGAGGAAGCTGGACTGACGCCCATCAAGCTCAACAGCGTCGTGATGCGCGGCTACAACGACGACGACGTCGCCGAGTTGGCAGCCTTGACGCTCGAGCATCCCTGGCACGTCCGTTTCATCGAGACGATGCCGCTGGGGACTCAGGCCAACGAGGCCATTCGCGGCTACGTCTCCAGCGCCGAAGTTCGGCAGCGCATTGAAGCGGTTCACAGCCCGTTGGAACCACTCTACGAAGGCGAGTTGCGGGGTGAAGCCCGGATGTTCCGAATCCGGGGAGCCCGAGGCGAGATTGGCTTTATCAGCCCGGTCAGCGAGCCCTACTGTGACGACTGCAACCGTTTGCGCCTCACTGCCGACGGCAAAATCCGGCTCTGTCTGCTGACGGATCACGAGCTCGATTTCCGGGAGGCGCTCCACAATGGTGGTCCTCAGACGCTCCGGCAGCTCTTCATCCGCGCGGTGACGGCTAAGCCAGTGGGTCACGAGCTGCGGCGGGGGATCTACCCCGCCGCGCGGGGCATGAGTCAGATCGGCGGGTAGGCCACAATGACATTTTGTCCTACCGGCAAATTCTGGTAGGATTTACCGGCGTGGCTTGGACGCTCCGCTCGTCTGGCCAGCGGCGGTGAAGTAACAATATAGCAGCGGACATCACACCACGGGGAGGATTGTAAGAACGATGGATAGCTTGATCGAGATTCAGGACACGGATCAGTTGGTCACGATGACCGAAGCCGCGAGCCAGGTGGTACGGAAATTGCTCGACGACAAGAATATTCCGAACCATCATCTGCGCGTGTTCGTGGCCGGGGGTGGCTGCTCGGGAATGCAGTACGGTATGGCCTTCGAGGCGGCGCCACGCCAGGGCGACACCGTCGTTGAGGCGCGTCACGGCGTCAAGTTGCTGATCGATCCCCAGAGCACCATGTACCTCATGGGCGCGCAGGTGGACTACGTTGATAGCATTATGGGTGGCGGGTTCCGGATTGAGAACCCCCAGGCCGTCTCCAGCTGTGGCTGCGGTCATTCCTTCCGAACCGCTGCCAGCAACAGCGCACAGAGTAGCGCCGGTGGCTGCGGCTGTGGCGATTAACCCGGCGTGACCTGAGCGGCATCAAGGTTCGATTTGTCCCTGGCCTTGATGCCGCTCATATGTAGGCTCATAACTCGTCGATCCTCAAATCCCCGTCACGGCCGGAGCCGTGACGGGCCAGGCCATCATGGCTGATGGGTAGCACAATCGAGCGTGATACGCACTCGACGCCTGTGACTACCCATTTTGTTTGGCCCGATTCGGGCAGCCTCATCGCTCACGGCTCTGATTACCCAGCCGCGCACGGCGGCGTATTGTGAGCGCTTCGAACCAACCTACGACCACTTGAGCAGGGCGTGGCCTGATCCACGTCAGGCCGGGAATCCGATCGCGCGTCCTCGTGGTTACTCTGGAGGCAAGCCTTGCGAGTTCTCGTCATCAACCCCAAGTTTCACCTGCCAATCGACACCCGGACGACGCCGCATCTCGGAGTAGCCTATCTCGCCGCAATGGCCGAGCAGCGGGGAGATGAAACCCGCATCTGGGATGCCGACGTTGAGGAGCCGGGCTCACTCGACGAGATCATCCGGCGCTGGCAACCGAGCGTCGTCGGGATCACCGCGAATACGCCCCAGGTGAAGCAGGCCTGGCGCACCGCAGGCCAGATCAAGGCCCTCAACACCGATATTGTCACGGTCCTCGGTGGGCCGCACCCGAGCGTGCTGAGCGAGGAATCGGCGGCGCGCCCCGAAGTTGATGTCGTCGTCCGCGGCGAGGGTGAGATGCCCTGGGTGAAACTCCTGGACCTCGTCGAGAAGTCGAAGAGCACCGACCCTGATTTTATAGCCGCCGATCTGCTGGACCCCGAGGCGAAGTTGCTGGATCCAATTTTGGGCCTCACCTACCGCACCCATGACGGCAAAATGCACCTCCACCCGGACCACCCGGCGATCATGGATCTCGACGTCCTCCCCTGGCCCGCCTACCATCTCTTCAAGATGGAGCGCTACACCAACCTTCAGCCGGCCACCGATCACGTCCCCGGCTCGCGATCCTTCTCAATGATGACCAGCCGCGGCTGCCCCTACCGCTGCACCTTCTGCTCGCAATCGATCATGCCTCAGAAGTGGCGCTGCCGCTCCGCCGCCAGTGTCCTGGATGAGTGGGAGCACCTGGTGCGCGATTACGGCGCCATGGAGATCGGCATCCTCGACGACTCGGCGAACATCCGCATGGATCGCCTCCACGAGTTGGCCGATGGCCTGATCCAACGCAAACTCAACCACGTGCCCTGGATCTTCGTCAACGGCATCCGCGCGAATCTGGCCACCAGGGAGTTGCTGGGCCACCTCAAAGCGGCCGGCCTCAAACGCACGGCGTTTGGAGTCGAGACCGGCGATCCCGATATCCTGCTCTCCATCGACAAGCGCATCGACCACGACACGATTCGCGAGGCCTTCAAGAATGCCAGGGCGGTGGGCCTGGAAACCATCGGCTTCTTCATCATCGGGCTGCCGGGTGACACCGAGGAGAGCATGGATCGAACGATCCAATTCGCGATCGAAGTGGACCCGATGATCGCCAACTTCTCGATGATGACGCCTTACCCCGGCACGAAGGTCTACGAGATCGTCAAGCGTAAGGGCCGGATGCTCGTCAAGGATTGGGAAGACTACGTCTTCTTCGACGGCAAAGCCCGCTACGAGATGGGCGACCTGACGGCCGAGCTGATCGAGCGCAAGTGGAAAGAGGCCTACCGCCGCTTCTACCTGCGCCCCAGTCGCATCGCCAGGACGCTGACGCGCAAGGATTTCTGGCTCAACTTCCCACGCACCAGCCGCGTCGCCTTCCGGACGATCTTCCCACGGAAGGTGAAGAGCGAGCTCACCGGGGAACTGAGCCAGGCCACCGCCTGAGGAACCAACGGCCGGAAGGGGCAGGCTGCTGCCCCTTCCGGCCGTTCTTGCGTGAATTGGCGGATGACGCTGCACCGCCAGGACGTTACACTGAATCACGGCCGTACCCTGGCGCTGATGGACAATCCGGATCCGGGATGCTGGCGCCGCGGTGCCTGTTCATCCCGTTCAGCAGGAGCTTTTCGGATGACTGCAGGGAAACCGAAGACCACCTTCATCTATGCCGGAATCGCCGGCAAAGGCTTCAATAGCCTCAAGCAGGGCATGGATTCCGGCTGGATTAGCCATGGTCTCGCCAGTCTCTCAGCCTACATCAAGAACGAGGGGTTCGAGGCTGATCTGATCGACCTTCGGGCGCTCCGCGGCTGGGAGCATTTCCGCGAGGTCCTCGAGCAGCGCAACCCGGATGTGGTGGGCCTCAGCATGATGAGCGTCGACTTCAACCCGGTCATGGAGGCCGTCTCCATCGCCAAGGAAGTCAATCCGAACATCGTCACGGTGGTCGGCGGTCCGCACCCGACCGCCGAGCCAGATGAGGTGCTCGAGAACCCGCTGGTCGACTACATCGTGCAGGCCGAGGGAGAGATCACGTTCGCGAACCTGCTCAAGAGCATCGAAGGCGGATCGTTGCCCCAGAACCGCAAGCTCCTCGGGATTCATCCGAATCTCAATACGATCCCCTACGCCGACCGGGATCTCTTTCTCAACGAGTGGCGCAAGTGGGGCTATGACCTCGTCTCGCCCGAGGTGCCCTTTGTCAAGGAACTGCCCGCGCCCTTCGTGACCATCATCGCCGGGCGGGGCTGCCGCTACAAGTGCAACTTCTGCAAGCCGATGGAGGATTTCCTCTTCGGGAAGGGCACGCGCCGCCGCTCTGTGGACAACGTCATGGCGGAGTTGGTACTGTTGCGCGACAGATACGGCTTTGCCAGCTTCATGTTCCACGATGACTGCCTCACCGAGGACCGCGACTGGGTCATCGAGTTCTGTGAGAAGTATGCGGCTGCTGGTTTCACCCAGCCGTTCTTCTGCCAGTCGCGCGCCGACATTCTTTATCACCACGAGGACATGGTGGCGTTAATGGCCAGCGTCGGCCTCAAAGGCTACTTTATCGGCTTCGAGAGTGGCAACAACCGGGTGCTGAACTTCATCCGCAAGGGTACGACGCGCGAGAAGAACATCGCCGCCGCCGAGATCTGCCGCAAGTACGGGCTGACCATCTGGGCCAACTACATGCTGGGGCTGCCGACCGAGACCAAAGAAGAGGTCATGGACACTGTCAGCATGCTCAAGATCATCGACCCGGATTACTACAGCCCGAGTTTCTACACCCCACATCCAGGCTCCGACCTGTACGTGTATGGCATCGAGCACGACCTCAACCTGGTCATGGATCACGACTCCTACCGTCGCAACCCGACCGAAGCCAAGATCAAGGGCTTGCCCCTGGAGTTTCTGATGTGGGCGCGGGATGAGTCGCAGAAGCGTACCTTCAAGAACGCGGCCCGCCGCTCGGTGCGGAGCGTCTGGGAGAAGTATGGCGACCCGCACAAGTATGTCCGCAAGTTCAAAAAGCTGGCCGGGCTGGACGGCGGCGGCGGTGGCATCTCGACCGGCGGCCCCGGTTCGACCGGCAAGAGCGACCGGCGCGAGCTCAAACAGATGAGTACCGGCGATTGACGTCCGTACCTGGCCAGAAAGCACCGACGGGCGGACAGTGGATCCGCCCGTTTTCCTGGGGCCCGGATTGGCGTCAGGTGCGCCGCCCTTCGGAGGTGTGCACACCTTGACACGTTCCGGCCCTGATCGAACAGGAGTGACGCGGCGAGGTGAAAACTGGAGAGGCAGAAGGCGTTTTCCAGTGGGGCACCCCATCCGGTCGAGATGGCCCGGCATGCCTGCCCCTCCAACCAACCGCGCAAGCCCCCTCACCATACAGGAGCGTCTGCGGAAATGCGAGTACTCCTTGCGTGCCCTGAATCGAAAGTCTGGAACTCCCGCAAGCATATCCCCTTGGGCCTGGGCTACCTGGCCGCCGTGCTACGCGAGGCCGGCCACGAGACGGCGATCTACGACTCCGCCGTCGAAGATGAGCCCTTCGAGACCTTCCTCGACCGCACCAACTTCGATATGGTCGGCGTGACCGCCGCGACTCCGCTGATCCACGAGGGCTGGGAGATGGTGACCGAAGCCAAGAAGCGAGGCAAAATCACGATCATGGGCGGGCCGCACCTCACAATCATGCCGATGGAGACCATGGAGGGGCATCCCGAAGTGGACTTTGTGGCCCAGGGCGAGGCCGAGGCGACCCTCCCCGAGCTCGTCACCGACCTGGAGCAGGGCAGCAAGAATCTGGGCGATATCGCCGGACTCTACTGGCGGCGGGCCGACGGCCAGACCGTGATCAACCGGCCGCGTCCACTCAACCCCAATCTGGACACGCTGCCCTTTCCTGCCCACGACCTGTTCAAGATCGATCGCTACACCAACCTGCAGCCGCTGACCGATGGCCTCGATCCCCACGCGCGGAGTTTCACGATCATCACCAGCCGCGGCTGCCCCTACAAGTGCAATTTCTGCTCCAAGCCGGTCACAGGTGACACCTGGTTCGCCCGCTCGGTCGAGAATGTCATCGAGGAGTGGCGCTGGGTGGTCAAGGGACTCCGCGCCACCGAGATCGGCGTCACGGATGATATCTGGAATCTGAAGCTCGATCGTGCCAAAGAGCTATGCCGCCGGCTGATCGAGGAGGACCTCAATACCGTGCCGTGGGTGACCGTCCACGGCATGAAGGTCAACCACACCGACCTCGAGCTCTTCCAACTCATGAAGGCGGCCGGCTGCAAGCGCGTTGGGTTTGGGGTGGAGAGTGGCAACGACTACATTCTCAAGAAGGTGATCAAGAAGTCGCAGACGGTGGACATGGTCCGCCAGGCCTTCAAGAACGCTAAGGCCGCCGGTCTCCAGACGATGGGCTTCTTCATCTTCGGTATGCCGGAGGAGAACGAAGAGACCATGGATGCTACCATCCAACTGGCGCTGGAACTCGACCCCGACCTGGCAAACTTCATGATCGCGGCGCCCTTCCCGGGAACGCGGCTCTACGATCTGCTGGAGAAGTACGGCAACATCTTCAGCCACGACTGGCACGACTACGCGATCCACGAGCAGAAGGCGCGCTTCACGAT
This sequence comes from Chloroflexota bacterium, assembly GCA_003520455.1. The sequence continues at coordinate 9,169 of DOUV01000837.1, forward strand.
TGGCGATTTGGATGCTGACCTGGTCGAGCGCAAGTGGCACGAGGCCTACCGCCGCTTCTACCTCCGGCCGCACCGGGTCTACCGCCGGCTGACGAGCAAGGATACCTGGGTGAACGCGCCGGCACGCCTGAAGGATGCCCGCCGCTTCTTCATGGGTGGCCGCCGGGGCGACGCCGTCACGACGGCTGTGCACGTCCCGGAAGGTGGATAGCAGTCAGGGGCGTCAAAGAATCACTGCCGTTCCTCGTCAGACACGGAGCGGAGCAGAGCAGAGGGTTGCGCCAACGACGCCACTCTTGGTGCTGCATGGCGTCCTGCTGGTACATGCCCGGCGGCGCCGGTGACATCAACGCCCAGTTGGAGACTCGGAGGAGGTCACGCGCTTCCTCCGCTGCTTCCAGAGTAGCCACCAATGACACTTGCCGAATGGATTGCGACCCTCCCAGACGACCTGCGACCCCGCTTCGAGCCCATGCTCGACCCGGAGAATGGGTTGCTTGGCGTGCAGATCGCGGCGCTCTTCCAACTTGCCCCGCCCGAGGGAGCGGAGAGTGCCGGCGAGGCTCTCCGCCGCGAGTGGG
>DOUV01000989.1:0-1887 GCA_003520455.1 Chloroflexota bacterium
CGTCAGCCCCCGCGGCGACAGCGGCCCCCGTCGTCCAGGCGCCCCCAGGCGTGGCCCAAACCATCCAGGCGAGTGGCTGCGGCGGTTGCCACACAATCCCCGGCGTCCAGGGTGCTGCCGGGACAGTTGGGCCCTCACTCGCCAACATCGGCACCGCAGCCCAAGAGATTATCACGAGTCCCGGTTACACCGGGCAGGCCAAAACGGTCGAGGAGTATATCCACGAGTCGATCGTCAGCCCCAACACCTACGTTGTCCCGAACTATCCCGCCAACGTGATGCCGCAGAACTTCCAACAGGCGATCCCGCCCGACCAACTGGATGCACTCGTTGCCTACCTGTCCAGTTTGAAATAGTGGCCTCCGACCACATGCGACGTCTCCACTCTCACTACTATGGGGCGCGCCCGCTCTCTTCGCTGCTGCTCGCGGCGACCCTCGTCGCCGCATGTACGCGTGTGGCGGCTGAACCCCAACCGGGCGATGCAACCCGGGGTAAACAGCTCTTTGAGAGCCAGGCCTGCGGTGCCTGTCATACCGTGACCGGGCTGCCAGGGGCTGACGGGCAGATCGGCCCGAATCTCACCCATATTGGGGCGGAGGCGGCCGCGCGCATGCCGGGCCAGGATGCCGAGACCTACCTCCGTACCGCGTTGCTCTTCCCCAACGCGTTCGTCGTCGAGGGCTACCCCCCCAACGTGATGCCCCTCGACTACGGCCAGACCCTCACGCGGCAACAGCAGCGCGATCTGATCGCGTTTCTGCTGAGCCTCCGCTAAATGGCATCACTCTTCTTGGAATACGCTGTGCCGGGGCCGGGACGGAGGTGCGATGCACTTCGCACAGTGCGTCGCACTTGATCCGCGCACGCTCCTCCAATTGAGTGAAATGGCATAGAACTTGCTGCGGCGCTGCCAGTCGTCCGTATTTTGAGCCCAAAGATGGCACGTCGAAAGGAACGTTCTATGCGAGCACTCTTGTCTCTCCTGTGCCTCCTTCTTCTCACAATCTTCCTCGCCGCGTGTGGTGGCGGGGCAGCCGCTACCCCAACTGCCCCCGGCGGAGGGGCCGGCGCGATTCCCCTGACCTCTACCCCAGGCGCAGTCTTCCCGACTGAGACTGCCATACCTGAAGCGACGAATGTTCCGCCAGCCGCTACAGCTACCACCGCTGAGACCGCCACGGTGGCTCCAGCTGCTACAGCTACCACCGCTGAGACCGCCACAGTGGCTCTGGTCGCCACAGCCACCACCGCTGGCACAGCCCCAGTCACTGGTGATCCCGCCGCCGGTAAGCAACTTTATATCTCACAAGGATGTGGGGGATGTCACACGATTGAGGGCGTTGAAGGTGCAGCAGGCCAGGTCTGCCCCAACCACACCCACGTGGCTACCAACGCGGCGCAGGAGATCCAAAGCCCCGAATACAACGGCCAGGCAACCACTGTGGCCGAATATCTGCGCGAGTCGATCGTGAATCCTAACGCCTACATCGTCAAGGGCTATCAGCCTGACGTCATGCCGCAGACTTACGGCCAGACGCTGACCGATCAGCAGATCAACGACCTGGTGGCGTTCTTGTTGCAACAGAAATGACGATCCCAAGGATGGCGGTATGAAGCGGGGCGCCGGCGAGTGAGGCCGGCGCCCTATCGGTGATGATGGGTTTATAGGATCTTGTTGGCGAATTCGCGTTGGAGGGGCGGACGGCGTCCGCCCGCGACGCTCACGGCCCCCACCGTCACGGTCGCGCGCGGATCGAGCGCCTCTTGGCGGGGGGAAGGCGGGATGTCCGCTGCTGGGACGGCCGCAGGCCATGCGCCCCGCCCCCAACCCCGACTTCGCCAACAGTGCCCCCTGGGCCTGCGGCCCGCGCCGGGAAATGAAAA
>DOUV01000989.1:1981-2899 GCA_003520455.1 Chloroflexota bacterium
CAGAAAGTGAGATACGCCATCCTACCTGTTGGGTACCTCAGGGCAGCCTGGGGACTCGGCAGTACGACGGCCCCCTGCGCTCCGCTTCAAATGCAAACCAAAAACCAACCGGGCCGGCGAGATCATCTTTTGCTGGCCTGGTTTTCAGTCGAATAATGCAAGGTGGCAGCGCTCACTCAATCTTGTAGACTCACCAGCCACATGGCCAGCCCGTTCATTGCCAGGCCGAAGGCCGCGATGATGGCCAGATCTTGCGCCATAGTTACCTGGTGGCCGTTGATGGCGATGCCGAGACCAAACTCGGCCAGCCGGTTCATCACGAACGCTGGCAGCCCTTGCGCCTCTAAGACCAGCCGGCGCATGGGATCCACCGCGTAGCTCACCGGGTTGATCTTGACTAGAGCGTTCATCCAGGCCGGCAAATCTCGCAGCGGGAAGAAGATCCCGCTCAGGAAGATCATCGGGAAGGTCACGAACTGGTTGATCACCTGGAAGCCCTCGGTGCTGCTCATCCGGGCCGCCAGGACCACGCCGAACGAGGCCAACGCGAAGGCGCCCAGGAACATGACCGGCCACATCTGGACCACCAATAGGGGTGTGAGCTTGACCCCGACAACCGGTGCGAAGACAAAAACCAGTGTACCCTGCAAGGTTGCCACCGTCGCGCCGCCGAGGGTCTTGCCAAAGGCGACCGCCGCGCGATTGATCGGAGCCACAAGCACTTCTTTGAGAATTCCGAATTCGCGATCGTAGACCAGCGAAATTCCGTTGAAGATGGCCCCAAAAAAAACGTTCATGGCGATGATGCCGGGGAAAATGTATTGCTTGAAGTCAATCGCCTGGCCCCCCGCGGCGCCCCCGGCCAGCGGCCCCATCGCGCCGCTGAGGCCGCTGCCAAAGACGAAGAGAAAGATCAGC
>DOUV01000160.1 GCA_003520455.1 Chloroflexota bacterium
CGCATGACGCCCCGCCCCAGGAAGGCGATGTACAGGGTGCGGTTGTTCGGATCGCCGATGGGATTGTAGTAGGCTCCCACCGGCCGGCTGGGCAGGGCGCGGGTATCCACCAGGCGGAACCAGTTCGTGCCGTCGCCGGAATAGAAGGCGCCGGCCTGGCCCACCGCAAAGCGCGTCTGTGGCGACTGGCGGTCGAAGACGAGGTCATTGAGCACGCACCAGTCGAAGTCCAACCACCCTGAGCCGCAGGTGTACAGAACCTCGCCGCCGGCAGTCAGCGCGCTGGTGAGCGGCGCGTCCACCGGCCAGGTGACCCCGCCGTCGGTCGAATGCCTCACCGCGTTGGTGTCCACGATGTAGATTTCATTGGCGTTGTAGGGGTTGACGAAGAACCGGCGCGCCTCCGTCGCGCCACCTCCCGGCGCGATCTGCTGCCACTGGTTCACGTTTCCCCGGCCGTCGCGGCGACTCTGCCACAGGTGCTGGGCGTCACCGACATAGAACGTGGGCGTGGCGTGCCCGCCGGCTGCCTGCACCACAATCGCGTTGGCCGGCAAGTCCGGCCCCACTTGGGCCCAGGGCGACGAGGTGTTGATGCTATCGCGGGCTCGCCACAGCACTCGCCGCGCCAGGTTGGGCGCGGGCGGGACGATCTCCTGGATCAACACGTAGTCGCCGTGAGCCAGGGGCGCTTCGCCGACCAGGGTCTGGATGATCGGCCGGTAGCCGGGCAGCTCGATGAGCTTGGCGCTGTTCGAGCCGCCCGGCGGGGGAGTCGGAACGGTCGTCATCTGGGAGCCTACGGCTGGATCGGGGTAGCCGCCGGCGTTCGTGTAGACGGCGAAGGCCCCGGCGATCGTGCGCGAGGTCCCCAGCACACGATCGGGCTGCGCGGGGTCGGCGAACCAGACGCCACAGTCGCCGCAGATGTCCACTCCGCTGCGCCATGTGGCCCCGCCATCCAGTGAGCGGAAGTCGTCGTTGTCGCCGGCACCGAAGTAGAGGGCCGGTGCCGTGCCCGGCCGGGCCACGCCACTCACGTTGATGGCCGCCAGGGTGCTCAGCCCGGCCTGCGTGGGGATCCAGGTCTTGCCGCAGTCGTCGGAGCGATAGACGCCGCCGTCATTGGACATCCAGAGCCGGCCGGCCAGGCATTGGTCCAGCTCCTTATTCTGATTGTAGGGCCATCGCTGATCCCGCACCGGCTTGAGGGTCAGGTTGAAGTCTGAGGAGATCGCCAGCCCGTGCGTGTCCACGTGGACGGTACTGTAGTTCCCTTTATTGTTCCGCTTGCTCTCCGAGGCATCCCAGCCATCCAGCCGGTGCCAGCTCCCCTCCGTGGGCTTGTCTACGCTGACATGCAGCGTGTCCTGGTCGGCGAAGAAGACCAGGTAGCCCTGTGCCGTCGGGTGCGTGTACACAAAGGCCGCGCCGCTGGCCGAATTGCCCCAGAACACCGCCGGCCCGGGCAACTGCGACCAACTGCCGTGCAGCTCGTCAGGCCGGGCCGGGTCGAAGCTTGACAGGTCGCCGTACCACAGCGATCCTTCGCCGCAGCCACGCGGCCCGAACGGGGTGCCCAGATCCACGTGCTTGATGTGAACATCATCCGCCAGGCTCGTGTTCGTGGCGGGAGTCGTCCCGCGCAACACCGGCTCTTTCGCGTCATAGGCGCCGTTGTTGTTGGAGTCGTAGACGACGGCCTCGTTCCCGTCCGGAACGTAGTTGGAGTTGCTGTCCACGTACTTAATCTTCGGGTCATCCTTCAGCAGGGCGCCGGCGATGGCGGGTATGCCCCAGATGCGTGACTCCCCGGTGTCGTAGGCGTTGTCGTTGTCACTGTCGTAGACGACCGGATTGTTGCAGCGTACGCCGTCCGGCCCACTATCCGCGGGGTGGAAGTAACTGGGGCCGTTGGCATTGTTTCGATAGGCCAGGTAGACGTGGTCGGGCTGGCCCGGCTCCACGGCCAGTGTCTGCGCGGCGTCACCGTTGCCCAGCGTGGTCTCCGCGCAGATGTCGGCTGGCAAGGCCTGGGTCACGCCTTTGTCTCTGGACCAGTGTTGCCCACTGTCGGCCGAATACCACAGGTTGCCGTCGCCGCAGGCGAAAGCGCGTCGCACGTCGCCCGGCAGAAGCGGGCTGACGGCCACGTGCCAGACCCTTTGGTTGGTCCCGACGGTGGTCGTGAAGACCGGCCGCCAGGTCAGGCCGCTGTCGTTACTCACGGCCACGTTGCAGCCGCCCGCGGCGTAAAGCTTGTTGGGTTCGCCAGGCGCGAAGATCACCTGCGACGCCGGCTGCACCTGGTTGCCGCAACGGAACTGGTGTACCAGGGCCCAGGAGTTCCCTCCGTCGGTGGAGCGGTAGATGCCTGTGCGCGAGGGGCGGCGATGGTCGTCCCCAGTCGCCGCCAGCACCACGTGGGGGTCAGCCGGCGACACAGCCGCGTCGTGTACGACGGGCACATCAAGCCCGCCGACAGTCTGGCCAACCAGTCCCGGCTGGGGCCGCGTGAGCTGCTCCCAGGTCATCCCGTAATCGCGCGAGCGCCAGACACCGGCCTTCTCGGCCGCCGCGTAGACGGTCCGGCCGTTCGCCTTGAGGGAGATGTCGGCGGTGGTCCAGTTGGTGTCGGGCTTGAAGATGAAGATGTGCAGATGGCCGTCCCAGGCCGGCGCGGCCAGCTTCTCGGCCGGCACTGGGCCTTCGGCCACCACCCAACTGGTTGGCGCGCGCGTGATCGTCTGGCTGGTCAGGTTGGTCACATCCACCACGCTCCACCCGCCGCCCGTCGGCCGGTAGAAGACCAGGACGTGATCATTCATCCCTCGCGCGGCCAGGTGTTCCCACCACTCGCTGCCAGCTCCGACGAGCCAGTTCGTGGCCGGGCCGTTGATCCGCTGTCCGGTGATGTCGGTCACATTGAGAATGTGCCAGCCGCCTTCGATGGGATCGGTATAGAAGATGACCAGGTCGCCGTTGGGAGCCGGCCCGGCCAGGTATTCGGCGCGCGGGCCGGTAGGCGCGAACCAATGAGTGACGGCGTCCGCCACCTTTTGGCCGGTGAGCTGCGTCAGATTGACTGCCTGCCAGTTCGTGCTGGGGCGAAAGGTGAAGAGGATCAGGTCGCCGTTGGGCGCGGGCGCCGCGACGTTCTCGGCCCATTCGCTGCCGGCGCTGTAGGCCCAACTGATCGGCGGCCCGCCGACCTGCTGGCCGGTGAGGGAGGTCACGTTCACCATCGCCCAGGTGCCGCCTGCCAGGCGCCAGAAGACGAGAAGGTCGTTGTTGGTGGCCCGCGCCGCGATGTGTTCCACCAGGCTGCTGCCCAGCGGCACGCTCCAGCTCGTCACCGGGCCGACGATCTTCTTCCCCGTGGTCGAGGAGAGGTTCGTCGCCTGCCAGTCGCTGCCGGCGTGCCAGGTGAAGAGGATCAGGTCGCCGTTGGCGGCCGGCGCGGCTAACCGCTCCAGGACGTGGACGGTATCGGTAAAGACCCAGCTTTCCGGCCGTTCGACGGCGATGGTCGCGCCGGTCTTCTCCGAGATATTGACCGCTTTCCAGTCGCTGCCGGGATAGGCGTAGAACAGCATCAGCTTACCGTTCTCGTCGGCCGCGGCCAGATGCTCCACCGGCACGTCGCCGTTCACGGAGGACCAACTGGTTGCCGGGCCGACGGCCCTTTCCAGGCCGGTAGTCGAAAGGGACAGTATCTTCCCCCACAGCGAGGCATAGGGGGGCGACTGGGGTGTGCTGCCGGGGCCCGGGCTGACGTCTTCGAGGGTGCAGATCGCGGCTTCTGCGCCCGCGGGCATCGGTGTGGCGGGCCGCTGGTCGGCGTCCTTCTGACCGGCCTGCAGGGTGCCCGGGCTGTCGGCGAAGAGAAACGCTATGACCAGGGCAACCAGAAACAGGCCAAGATACAGAACCGGCCGCTTCTTCATCACACACATAATCTCCGCTTCTTGGCCCTTATCTTAGGCCACCTTCAGCCACCGGGACCGTCGTTCAGCGCCTCACCCTCCCCACGATTTCGCCATGTGGCAATTTGCCGGTGGGTCGTTTTGCACGGGCGTTGCGATTGTGCTCTTCGCGTGCACCGGCAGATGCCTGGCTACAAATGGCAGGTTCTATGACGAGTAACCCGCTAATGGTGGTTGCGAAAGATCAATGGGACGTACACCCGGTTGCCCCAAAACTGGCCGAGAATGTCGGTGTCGGTCGCAAACACACCCTTGTCCTGCCAGGCCACCAGGAACGTGCCCGCCGATCCGGCAGCCACCGCCGGGTAATGCGCCGTTGGGCCGCCGAACTCGCCCTTGTCGTAGACCAGGTTTCCCACCCTGTTGACGGCTTGCACGTGGATGGGAACATCGACTGTCCCTTTGCGCTGGCTCCACGCCACCAGGTATCGCTCGCCGGCCTCGTCGCCCGCCACGGCCGGCTCCGATTCGTCATCTCCCGTGGTGCTGATCGGGGTGGATGAGAGATACGGCGTGCCGTTCTCTTCCACCACTTTGCCATAAATGTCGCGGTCATTGGGAGCGTACTCGTATTCCCAAACGACCAGGTACTTGTACGCGACGGGAGTGGTGGGGATGGCGGCCACTGCCGGGGCTGTGCAGTTTACGCCGTAGTAAGCGATCTGGATGGGCACAAAGCCCGGAGGGATGCCCCCATCGCCAGTGAGCAGTTGGCCGTAGATGCTCCAGGTGGTGCCTCCGATCAACTGCTGCCACACGACCAGGAATCCGTTGGCGTGGCGGTTGTAGGCCACGTCCGGCTGCTGCCCCGGTGCCCCCACGGAGCCTACAGAAATGTAGAAGTAGGGGTCCGGCATGGAGCCGTCGGCATTGACGATGCGGCCAAGGATACCCTCCACCGCGCCGCCAGGCTGGATGACCGGTAGCTGCCAAACGACCAGGTACTTGTTCGAAGTATACGCATAGGCCACAGCCGGATGGGCCGGGATCTCGTAGCCTGCGCCGGCAGCAAAGACGTTGATTGGGCTGCCCTTTGGTGTTCCGTCTACCGCGAGACGCTGCCCTTTGACGTAAGTAAGGCCGGTACTGGGGTCCTCTTCAACCCACACCACCAGATACTCGTTGTTCTTGCTGTTGTAGGCTATGTCCGGATAACGGCGCTCGGCTCCCGGACCACAGGCGACGCAGGTATGCTTGAGCAGTTTGCCATCCCTCGATACCCGCTCCACGTGGATGTCGTCGTTACCTGGCAGGTCATTGTACCAGGCCACCATGTATTCCTGCGACTGGCTGCTGTAGACAGCAGCCGGGCTTGCCTCGGAACTCGTCCCGGCACTGATCGGGAACGGTGTTCCTACCGGGCGGCCCGCGCTGGCCGTGAGGGTCAGGGCGGGTAGAACCAGGACCAACAGGGCGAGAGCGAACAGCACTCGCCGGCGACCAGAGATAAGTTTCCTTTCCATGGTTCTATTCTCCTTGGTAGCAACTCAGCCGCTCCCGCCGGATGCACCATCCGGCGGTTCAGCAGCCAGAATACCTGCCGGTTTCAGCCATTTCTAGCCTGGACATACCATCACAAGGCCAGGACTCCGGACTCCTCACCTTGTCGAGGGTTTCCATCCAACGCTCGGCATCAGCGGCGGCGAGCCGACCCTGAGCGAAGCGAAGGGGAGGCGAAGCCGTCCGCTGGGTGGGCGTGTTGGGCCGCGCCCACCCATGGCAAAATGGTAGTGATGACTCATGACCATTCCGACTCATCAGAACAAAAAAGGCACGAACATCTTGGTCTGCTTCATGTATGCTTGATATGAAGACCCAAAGAAGCGAATACATTCGGCCTCGTCTGCCTTGGCCGTGGCAAGTAGAAACAGAGTCGCCGCCAGCACCAGCAGTGCACCTGACCAGGCCGGGGCTTTGAAAAACACCCCCCAGGCCAATAACAGGAGTGAACCGTAGAGTGGGTGGCGAATATACTGATAGATGCCCGTGGTGACCAGTGTGGTGGTCTTCTCAAAAGCCAGCAGTTGAGCGTCATCCTCTCGGCGTTTCACTGGTTTGCCTGTGGTGGCTAAAGAGTGAACCCCGAATGTCAACGGGACGATGGAGACAATGAGCAAAGACCAAGAAATAAGCTGGTGCCAAGAAAATGGGTCGCGGAACCAGACGTCGACGTTGAGCAGGAACAGGGCGACAATGAACTCCCACGCAAAGAAACGATAGAAGCCATGCGAGCGCGGCGCACGGAGCGAGGCCCGCGATGTGTAGATGAGGCCGGCTGACAACACGACGAAAGCACCCAACTTGAACATACCATCCTCTCAAAGTTGAAGGGTCAAAACGCAGTGGTAACGGTTAGATGCCCTGAGGCCAGCCGCCCAACTTGTTATTCCACCGACAAGATTCGGCATAATCCCCTATCTGGCGGCTTATGCGGCGTCCACTCGGTCTCATCCGCTCCAGTAGGGGATGATGCGGAACCGGTTCCGCATCATCCCCATCGCTCGGGGATTAGACCGACGACCACCCTCTTGGCGCCGACCCTACGAGCTTTCCGCAAGGTTCTTTTCTATTGTCTTGTCACGTATCAAGTGATGGGATCGGACACGCGCGGCCGCACGTGTCCGATCCCATCACAACACGGTTGAAACAACACTATTCTCTGGGGAGATGCAAGGAGTATAAAGCACACCGTGCCATCGGCGCAAGAGGGTTAATCTATACTGTTCCACGTACTTGTGGAGCCACTCACGGACCATCGGCGGATGGTCCAACGGCTGCACGAGGAAGACCTGGGGGGGTGGCGACGATGCCTACTCAGGCGAACTGCGGGCTTGGGTCTGTGACGCCGCGATCCATCCTGCCCGCAGGAGACCTATCGAGGCGAGCAGCGCCAGCACGGTGATGGCCGCGCCGAGCACGACGCTGTGGGGCCGGTAGCGGAAGCGAACCTCGTGCACGCCCGGCCCGGGGATGGCAAGTGCGCGGGCAAACAGATTGGCCCGCGCAACCCCGGCGGGCTGCCCATCGACTGTTGCCGTCCAGCCCGGGAACCGGTTGTCGGCCAGCACCAGCCAGCCGGCGCCGTCGGTGGTGACTCGCAAGGCGAACGATTCGGGCTCCTCCTCCAACCAGGTGACAGTGGCCTCCGTCAGCGGTTGCGCCGGCCGGGGAGTCGCGAAAGGGGCGAAAGGCGGTACGTCCGCCTGGCTTCCCGTCGGAAGCACCTCGTGGCGGGGATCGAAGCCGGGCGCGGCGAGTGCCGCAGGAAGGTCGGCTTCCGCAACCGCCCGTGCCGCCGGCACAACCCACGCCCGTCCGAGCCCGTCGCGCCGCCGGTAGACCTTGACATCGCCGCTCAGGGCCGTCTCAAACGCCGGGTCTCCCGGGAGCGCCTCGAAGGCTGCCAGGCGGCTGTTCGTCAGAGTGACGGCGCCCAGGGTCCAGCCGGCCGCGCCGGGCGGCAGACGCAGCTCGAGCGTCTCAACCGTCACAGTCTTCGGGAGCGTGACCCGGGCGCGCTGCCACTGATCCCGGGCCGGTTGGAAGGCGCTCGCCGGCACCGCCAACCAGGGACCGGTATTCACTCGCACCTGCCCCAGATCGCCGGGCGGCAGCGGACTGGCCGCCACCAGGCTCACTCCATCGGCTGGGAAAGGCGGCCTGACCTCCCACCGGAGCCTCTCGCCCGGCTGGAGCGCGCGGGCCAGGCCCAGATCGTGGTAGACCCCCTCGACCCACAGATCGGCGACCTTGTCAGCCACGATCCACTCGACCCCCAGCAGGTCCAGCCAGCGTCGCGCGGGCACGGCCGTGAGCCGCTCGCGCAGCCGGCCATCGGGGACCACCTTGGTGAGCGGCAGGAGCGTCTGCAGCATCGTGTAGCTCCGCAGCGGGAGCAGCCCGCCGCCGTAGCCATCGGCAGTGCTCAGCCCCCAGCGGAGCGGTTGGTTGGGCGCGAGGACCTCCTTCAGTTTGGTCGCCACCACCAGGTCGTAGGCGGCCTCCGGCCCCAGTACCCCAGCATGGCGGGCCTCCAGCTCGGCCAGGTCGCCGGGGTCCCAGGTCAAGTCGCTACGGCTGAGCAGGCGCGGCTGGCCCGCGGGCGGCTGGACGGTCA
>DOUV01000161.1:0-193 GCA_003520455.1 Chloroflexota bacterium
ATCTGGCGATCCGGCTGGAGCAGTCGTCCTCCCATTGCTCGGCCTGGATCGTCAGATTCAGGCCCGCCATGCCAGGGTCGGGCGGTTCTGGCTATGGCCGCCGGCTCCGGCGATCCGGCTGGAACGGGTGGGGCGAGGCGCTGGGCGGGGATCGGGCGGTTCTGGCGGTGGTCGCCGGATCTGGCGATCCGGC
>DOUV01000161.1:246-7382 GCA_003520455.1 Chloroflexota bacterium
GGTGGGGCGAGGCGCTGGGTCTGGTTCGCGAGAGCCCGGCGGGAGCAGGTGGCGAGAAATAATCAGGCGGGGCCCATTTCGCCTACAACTGTGTGAACCAGCTGACCAGTCACGGGTGGGCCTGGCGAAGCTGGCACCCGCGTACGATACGGCGCCTCATGAAATTCGTGGCTTTCAGCGCCGACCAAGCAATTGCTTTGAACGTCAGCGCCGCGCGCGATGACTTCATGGTTGTGGGATAGGCGCTCATGCAGATCGGTGCGACAGGCGAGGGCCTGATCTGGTAGGCGGCAGGCGCCGCGACTTTTTTTGTGAACGCTCAAATTGGAACAGGGTGTGCTGGGTGGGCGAGGGCATTGCCCTCACCGGCTCCATTCACTCGATCCGAACAAGAGTGTTTGCCAAAGGCACGTTGCGCGGCGTTGTCAATCGCGCTCGGCCACGTTACAATTGCCTGTCTGAGCGACCGCGGGATCGGAACCACATGAAACAAGCACTGGACGGCCACAACAAAGCGGCCTACGTCAACGACATGTTCGGCCGGATCGCCGAACGCTACGACCTGATGAATGCCCTTATGACCGCGGGACGCGATCGGGTCTGGCGCCGCCTGATGGCCCGCATGGCCGAGATTCCACCTGGCGGTGTCGTGCTCGACCTGGCGACCGGAACCGGCGATGTCGGGCTGGCGGTGTTGGAACACCAGCCCGCTGCCAGGGTCGTGGGGGTCGACTTCGCGTTTCCCATGATGGCAGTTGGCCGGCGCAAGGTCTTTGCTGAAGGCGTGGTGGGGTTCTTCTTCGCGGCGGCGGACGCTCTCGTCTTGCCGTTCCGCGACAATAGCTTCGATGCCGTTTTGCATGCCTTCCTGATGCGGAACGTCATCGATATAGAGCGGGGGTTCGCCGAGCAGTACCGCGTTCTCAAGCCGGGCAGGAAGATGGTCTGCCTCGAGGCCACGATGCCGAGTTTTCCGCTGTTCCGGCGCCTATTCCACTTTGGGTTTGGAACGCTCATTCCGCGCATCGGTGGGCTGGTGACGGGCCAGCGTGAGGCCTACACCTACCTCCCCGAGTCCATCCTTCGCTTTCCGTCGCCCGAGCGCCTCTCTGCCGCGATCGGCCGAGCCGGGTTCCAGGAGGTGCGCTACCGCCGAGTCATGTTTGGCGCGGTTGCGATCCACGCGGCCGTCAAGCCGTGACGGCTGGTCTTGGAAACGGTTCAACCACGCCAGGGACGTTGCCAGTTCTATGCAAGCCTCTCCCCCCACTCACTTTCCACTGGTTGGCGGCTTTGCCAAAAGCCCCCTTCTTCGATACACTTGTACGGTAACCCTCACCATCGACGAGCCTTCGGACTGAATCTGGGCCAGGGAGTAACGAGGCATGGGTTTTTTCGATTTCCTTAAGAAGAAGGAGGCACTTCCGGCAGCGCTGGCCCGTGAGGACGTGGTGCGCATGGCCCGCCATAACGAGGAGAAGCAGGGCGCGGCGCCTCTCAACTTAAAGGGTGCGAACCTCACGGGTGCTGATCTTAGCCGGTTGGCCCTCAACGGTGCCGATTTGACCGAGGCCATTCTTGAAAAGGCCAACCTGGTGGGCTGCGAGCTCAAGAATAGCCGCGCGCGGCGGGCGAACTTTCAAGGTGCAAATCTGGAGAGTGTCGACCTGACCGGTGCCGATTGGGCTCAAGCCGATCTCACCCACGCGAACCTGGAGGGCGCAACGCTCCGAAATACCAACCTGTACGGCTGCAAGCTCCAGGCGGCCGAGCTTCGCGATGCGCATTTCGAGCGAGTGACCCTCAGCGGGGCGAAGATGGGTGGGATCTGGATCATGGACGCCGATCTGCACGGCACCGATTTTGTGGATGTTGACCTGAACGGAGCCAAACTCAAACGCTCGAATTTGAGTGGTTGCATCTTGACGGGTGCGATTTTGGAGGATGCGGACCTCTGCGACTGCAACCTGCGTGGTGCACAGCTTGGTTGCAACCTGCAGCGGGCTGACCTGACCAATGCCGATCTGACGAACGCCAACTTGCGATATGCAGACCTGCAGGGCGCCAACTTAACAGGTGCCGTCCTCGAAGGGGCGGATCTGGAAGGTGCCTCGCTGGAAGGCACGATCCTGCCCGAGGGCTTCACCGTTCGTTGACCTCTCGTGGTACCTCCTTCCTCTTGACCCCTTCGGGTTGAGTGACTGATACTCAGGAGCGTGGCTGGCTTCAAGCCCAACCACGCTTCTGTCGTTATAGTGCCGGGTCGTCGGGCATTTTGGTTACAGGTCGATTATGGATCATCGTTTTCTGGTGCGGTTTTGGGGGGTTCGGGGAAGCTTCCCGGTGCCCGGACCTCACACACTCAAAATAGGAGGGAACACACCCTGTGTCGAAGTGTTGGTGAATGGTCACCTCGTCATTTTGGATGGAGGCACCGGGATTATTGCTTTAGGAAACGATCTCCTCCGCCGTGCCAGGGACACCGGCAAAGCGATTATGGCTGTCATCCTCTTCAGCCACACCCATCACGACCACACCCAAGGATTGCCTTACTTCAAACCGGCCTACATCGGAGAGTCGGTCTTTCACATTTTCGGCCCGCGTCTCTTCTACCAGGAAATTGCCGAGGCCTTGAACCGGGCGATGTTGCCTCCGAATTTCCCGGTTGATCTGGCTGATCTCAAGTCGCTCAAGGTCATCCGCAACCTGGCGGAATCCGAGCAGATTTGGCTCTTGCCCGGTCGGGAAGAGCCAGTGCTGCGCAACATCTTTCGAGAGCGCCCGCCCGAATCGGGTGACGTTGTGCGGATTGATGTGCTCAAGAGTTACGCGCACCCGCAAGAAGGGGTCTTCTTCTACAAGATCAGCTATCGCGGTCGCTCGTTGGTCTACGCCACTGATACGGAAGGGTACATTGGCGGGGATCAGCGTCTCATTCGCTTCGCCCAGGGGGTCGATCTGCTGATCCACGATGCTCAGTATAGCGAGGCGGAGTACCTGGATCCACTGTCGCCGACTCAGGGTTGGGGACACAGCACTCCCCAGATGGCTATGGACGTCGCGCGGGCGGCCAGGGTCAAGCAGTTGCTGCTCTTCCACCACGATCCCGGGCACAGCGACGAGCAACTCCTGCAACTCGAACGCGAGCTTCAGATTGATATGCCGGGAGTGCGTCTGGCCTATGAGGGGCTGGAGGTGGATCTGACCGCGCTATGAGCAGCTCCGAACAACGCAAAACCGGGCCAAGGGCCCGGTTTTTTCATAGACGCGATCGTCGTTAGCGAAGTGTAAAAGCAAACAGGCTGAGCGCCATACTCAGCACGATCAGCAAGCTGAGGATCAAGAACAGCGTTTGGCGCCAGTCACGACGCGGCCTGCGTCCACGGCGGCGGCGGGCCATAGGTTGACTCCTTCCGTACGGCATATCCACGCGATGAGGACAGTGGGATTATAGCACGATCACAGGAATGGGCCAACTCCCGTATGGAATCTCCGCTGCCCAGTTCTTTCTGAAAGCGGTTGCAGTTTCGTGGGGCCGATGCTAAGATAGACTGGTATCGTGGGAAGGAGACTTCATGGCGCAGCAGGCGCTGTATCGAAAGTGGCGCTCCCAGACTTTTGATGAACTGGTGGGCCAGGAGCACGTGGTCCGAACGTTGCGCAATGCTCTCCAAAGCGGCCGTGTGCGGCACGCCTATCTCTTCACGGGCCCACGCGGCACGGGCAAGACGAGCTCGGCTCGAATTCTTGCCAAGGCAGTGAATTGTCTGGCGCCAGAAGCAGAGCGCCCGTGCGACCGCTGCCCGTTGTGTCGCGCGATTGCCACGGGAAGCTCACTGGATCTGATCGAGATTGACGCGGCTTCGAATACCGGCGTAGACAAGGTGCGTGAGGCGATCATCGAGAAGGTCAATTTTGCACCGAGCGAGGGGCGCTACAAAGTCTACATCATCGACGAAGTCCACATGCTGTCCACCAGTGCCTTCAATGCTTTGCTAAAGACTCTCGAGGAGCCCCCGCCGTACGCTATTTTCATCCTGGCGACAACCGAGGTCCACAAAGTCCCCGCCACGATTCTGAGCCGCTGCCAGCGTCTTGATTTTCGCCGGATCCCGGTGGAGCGGATTGTCGACCACTTGCGATACATTTTAGAGCAGGAAAAGATTGAGGCTGAGCCGGCCGTGCTCGAGTTGGTGGCCCGGCAGGCCACCGGAAGCATGCGGGACGCGCAGAGTCTATTGGATCAACTGCTGGCCTACGGCGGGGATCACCTGACTCTCGATCATGCTCGTGAGGCATTGGGGTTTGCTACGAATGAGGCTGTGATCGCACTGGTCCATCATCTTCTGGCTCAAGATGTGGCCGGTGGCCTGGCATTGGTCAATGCGCTGCTAGATCAGGGCGTGGACCCGCGGCAGTTTTTGGTCGAGGTGCTTGAGTATCTTCGGCAGCTTCTCCTTGTGGTGGCAGGTGGTGGGCGCACGCAGATGGGCCTCCCAGAGGAACTGGTTGCTCATTTGCGAGTCCAGGCGCAGTCGATGAAGCCGGCGGTGCTCGTTGAAATCATCAAGCTCTTCAATCAGGCTGGCACCGACATGCGCGTGGGGCTCCAGCCGCAGCTGCCTCTTGAACTGGCCGTGGTCGAGGCGGTCCTCAAGCTTCAGGCCCACGGTCTCTCGCCGTTCTCACCGGCTCAACGGGTTGTCGCCGATCGTCGTCCAGTGCGAGCCCCAGCCCGTCTGTCTGCGCGGGAGACACCACCGGAGTCGGCGCGTGGAGCCCCAGTGCTTCAGGAGCCAACCACGAACGAAGGCACCGAGCGGCGGCCACCAGAGTTCGAGGGTGGCAGCCCACCCGAACCGCCTCCACAGTGGGATGACCTGGTGCCAGGGCCGCCCGGGCGCGACGTCCGCGAAGACCAGCCACCATCTGTGGTGGTGCCCACGCCGTCAGTACAAGCGGAGACTCGCGAACTGCCGCCGCTGGATTGGTGGCTGGCCAATTGGGAAGCGTTTCTGGCTCGACTTCGCGAGCGCGATGCCGTCGGTCGAAGATTGGCCGCGCGCCTCAAATTCTGCGAGCCGCGGCAGGTTGAGAGCGGAACCCTGGTTCTAGGCTTCTTCTACTCGATCCATCGCGATAAGATCGAAGAGCTCGAGGCCCGGCGCGCGTCGGAGGAGGCACTGGCAACGTTTTGTGGCCAGCCGCGCGTTGCGCTCAAATGTGAGCTGGCTCCCAAGCGGACATCGGATGCCCCCGCGAAGACAAAGTTTGAGGAGGCGGCTGAGGATCCAGTCGTCCGGGCAGCGATGAGACTGGGCGGTCGCATCGTGGATGTGCGACTGCCAAACCAAACCTGAACGCTACAGAAGGAGCAAAATCGCTATGGCGAAGAAGAAAGGGATGAGCCGCGGAGGATTCGGCGGTGGCGGCTTTAATCCTGGGAACATCATGGCCCAGGTGCAGAAATTACAGGAAGAGATGGCTGCTGCCCAAGAGGCGCTCAAAGAGGAAATTGTTGAGGCCAGCGTTGGTGGTGGCGTCGTGACCGTGCGAATGACTGGGGCTCAGGAACTGGTGGGTGTTCTCATCCAGCCGGAGGTCGTTGATCCCGACGACATCGAGACATTGCAGGATCTCTTGCTGGCAGCGTTCAACGAGGCGTCCCAGAAAGCGCGCGATCTGGCGGAAGAGAGGATGGCGCCATTCACGAACATGTTGAACATGGGGGGGCTCGGCGGGCTGCTCGGTTAGTCGTACCGTTGTGTTACCATTACTAGACCGGTTGCAAGTTGAGGAGAGCCTGGTGCTCTCCTCTCTTTGCGGTGATCTGTTGGGGATGGAAGGATTCTTGTATGGCGACTCTTGCCAAGCCAATTGCGCGCCTGATTGACGAACTCTCCCGATTGCCAGGTATCGGTCCCAAAACCGCCTCACGTCTGGCGTTCTATCTTCTGCGTGCGCCGGACGAGCAGGTCCACGCGTTAAGCGAGGCGCTCGCCGAGCTCAAATCGAAAATCACGACGTGTGAACGGTGTTTTAACCTGGCCGAGAGCAATCCATGTAGCATCTGCCATGAGGAGCTCCGCGATCAGACGGTTCTCTGCGTGGTCGAGGAGCCACTCGATGTTGTGGCCCTCGAGAGAACCGGTGAGTATCACGGTCTCTACCATGTTCTTCATGGAGCGATCTCGCCGGTGGAAGGAGTTCTGCCCGAAGATCTGCGCATCCGAGAGCTGATCGAGCGACTCGATCGCGAGCCGATTGCAGAGGTTGTTCTGGCTACGAACCCGAACTCCGAAGGTGAAGTCACCGCAGCTTACATCCAGAAGCAAATTGGTCATCGACCGCTACGGGTAACGCGGTTGGCGCGTGGCCTTCCGATGGGGGGCGACCTGGAATACGCCGATGAGGTCACGTTGAGCCGGGCACTGCTTGGCCGGAGCGAGGTGTAGCGTCTGCTCTCAGAGAGGTCTCTTGTATGGCCGCTCGAATGCTAACGTCTGAACCGTTCTTCAGAAGAGCGCAGACCGAGGTGGGTGCCTGCTATAGCCCCAGCATTACGATGAGAATGTGTTGCCCCTCATACGCCGATTAGCGAGCGGTTCGGTCGATCCAGAGGGGCTCAATTGTCCCGGTGCATCGCACCTGTGTGCTTAGGTCCTTCAACCGCGCAGCATGCGTCGCACCCCGCTCGAGTTTTGACTGGTCCTCTCGATTTGACAGATCGGCCGCAATCCATATACTACCCTAACCTCTGGGGCGCACTTGACGAAACAGTCGGCGCAGATGGCGGGTGGCGGCTTCTGGCTACAAGGAATTGGGTCGGAGGCTCCCCCCAAATAGGTGTGCTGTCATTTGACAAGGGTTGCCCCTCGTGGTATACTATGAGTCGTTAGGAAGCCGATTTCGCCACTGGCAGGTGGCAAATCTACACAACCCAAATCAGGAGGCAAGCCAACCCACGCTTAGTCCATAGTTACAGAGACGCCAAAGCTGGTTGTGCTTGGCCGCCGTCTGGAACGGCGGTTTTTGTTCCTCTAGGGTGCACCTTGACAGTTGAAGAGTAGGAAGAAGCAAGCGGGTTTTTTGAGTAAACGAACCGCGCCTGGGGGCGCGGAGGACGAACGCTTTAC
>DOUV01000158.1:0-4313 GCA_003520455.1 Chloroflexota bacterium
GGGAGGGGCTGGGGGAGGGGTCCGCCGCACGGCTGGCGACCGCCGGCTCAGATCCCCGCGTTGTTTCTGACATTCGGGCGGCGAGACGACCCGGCCACGTGGTCTCACCGCCCGCACTCTCGCGGGTGAACAGATAATCGCGGGGTGGCTACTGCTTGAGCTTCGCCAGATACTGGTTGCGAAATTTGGCCACTTTGGGCTCAATCACTACGCGGCAGTACGGTTGGTCACGGTTTCGCGTGAAGTACTCCTGGTGGTACTCCTCGGCCGGGTAGAATGCTGTAAACGGTGTCACCTCTGTCACAATCGGCGATCCCCGAGCGTGAGCCGCGTCCAGCTCCGCAATCACCTGCTCAGCAACTGCCTTTTGCTCCGGCGTGTGGTAGAAGATCGCCGAGCGATACTGGGTGCCGACATCCGCCCCCTGGCGATTCAGGGTTGTGGGGTCGTGGATGGTGAAGAAGACCTCCAGAAGCGCCTTGAAGGAGATCTCCTGCGGGTCAAACGTAACCTGAACCACCTCGGCATGGCCGGTGTTCCCCGTGCACACCTGGCGGTACGAAGGATGTGGCACGCTGCCGCCGGAGTAGCCGGACTCAACCCGCTCCACCCCGCGCAGCTCATCGAAAACGGCCTCCAGACACCAGAAACAGCCTCCCGCAAGGGTCGCGATTTCCTTGTCGTGATCTGTGTGCATCGGTCAATCCACTCCTTTTCTCTTCCAGGATTTATTCCTTCATGGTGGAGTTGCGGGCCCTGCCTCATTCCTCTCGAAGGCGCTCGTGAGGTGTGAAACGTCAGCGAAACCCAGGGCGACCCGCTGCCCACCATAGACGCCACCAGCCCAGGTTTGTCTCAGGGCGCCGCACGCTCACGGCGTGGGTGGCCCCGTCCCACCGAGCTCGCTCGCTCGAATGATGACCAGGCGCACATCGACTTCGCGACCCACGGCCTTCGTAACTGCCTGGTCGATCTTCTCAACGATCCCCGGAAACACAGCACCGGTCGCGAGAACCACCACACGGATGGTAATCGGCTGGCCGGGCGATGCGTCCCAATCGAAGTTGAAAAGCGAGAGATTGGTCTGCTCACTCAGCGCCTCTTCGAGCGAACTCCGTAGGGTGCGGGCAAGGGTTGTTCTATTGACATCCTGCTCCTGCCGGTGGGCGAGGGGTAGCGTCACGACGAAAAGTAAGGCCAGGCTGGCGAAAAACCCGCGCCGTAGGATCGTGTGGCGCTTGCGCTCCTCGGCCTGGGGAAAGAAGCCGAGCATCAGATAGATCACCGCGGCGGCGAAGCTGATGGCAACCAGGTTGGTGCCAAAGAGGAGTGACGCTCCTCCGGCCGCCGCCCACCGGGCCGTGGCCAGGCTGATGCCGATGACGCTGAGCGGTGGCACCAACGCGGCAGCAATCGCAACCCCCGGAAGCGCCGCGGCGATGTTCTTGCGCGCGATGCTGAACGCGCCCGCGGCACCGGCCGCCAACGCGACCGTCAGATCAAACAGGTTCGGATGAGTGCGCGCCTCGACCTCGGCGGTCAAGAGGGCCAACGGCGCAACCCGGGCCAACACAACCGAGAGCAGAACGGCCAAAAGAACGCCCACGGCGGTGCTCTCGCCGGCGACCCTGAGCAAGCGGATATCGCCCATCACGACGCCCAGACCGAGCGCTAACACCGGCGTCATCAGCGGCGCAACGAGCATCGCGCCAATGATCACCGCCCCACTGTTGAGCAATAATCCCATCGTGGCGATAACCACCGAGAGCAGAATCAACGTGTAGAAATCGCTCGTGCCGCGGGCGCCGCGGCGGATGCGTTTGTAGACGTCCAGCCGGTCGTCATCCGTCAACGCGGGCAGGACCGCGTTGACCTGCCGCCAGAAGCGGCGCAACCAAAATACGGTCAACCCGCGGTAGGCTCTGACGATGACAACCGGCTGAGCAATGCACTGGACGATCCGCTCGGTGATTGATCCCAGCACGAGTTGATTCACGATCGTGTCGCCGGTGGCCCCCAGGAAGACCAGGTCGTGATTGCGGGCGGCGGCGACGATTGCGGCGGCCACCTTGTCCGCACAGATCACTTTTCGCGTGACGAGTCGCTCGGCCTCCTCACGGTCGCTCGTTGCCTCCGCAACGACCTTGGCGAGCATCACCTGGGCCTGCGCCTCCGCCTCGGCATCGGCATCTTCCGGCTGGACGGTGACGAGGGTCACACTGCCCTGGCAGAGCCGGGCAAGCGCCAGGGCGAGGCGCACGGCGTCGACGGCGTGGGTTCCACCGGCCGTCGCCACGAGAATGCGCTGTGAAGCGGGCGTACCCGGCTCAAAGACAAACTCCCCCTTGAGCAGGAGCACATCGCAGGGCGCGTCCTCGACGACCGGGTCGAGGATGTGGCCCAGCTTGTTACGCAGACTGCGCGGGTATCCCCGCCAGGCCAGCAGGATCAGGCCGCACCCCCGCCTATGCGCGACGGAGAGAATGCCCGCCGAAACAGTCTCGGCTTGAACGGTGACGATCTCGTGCGGCACGCTTTCCAGCAGGGCGGCATCCCCAGCCGGCGGCGCCCACGCCTGGGCAGACTCCGAATCCTCAGGCGTGATGACGTGCAGCGCCAGGACCTCCCCAGGGAGCGCTTGGGCCAGCAGGATCGCGAATCGTAGCAGGCCAGGGAGGTAGTGCTTGTGGCTGAGCGGGAGCAGGATTCGACAGCGGTCACCGGCCCCATCGGCGGTCACGGCGGTCGGTTGAGTATGGATCTCCATAGATGAAGCTCCAGCGGACTCCCGGCTTCTCCCCCTGAGAGCGCCCTCCCCTGCGGGGTACGTCCCTCAGGGCGAAGCGAGTGCCCCGCCCCAGGGGGCGCCCTTCAGGGCCAGCCGGGATAGCTTGTTGACTGCCGCGCGGAGCGGGCTCGGCAGACTCCGGAAGTCTGCCGAGCCTTCGGAACTCTCCGAATCACCCGCCCCGGCACCGCCTGGCCCGGTGTCCTACGCGCCCGGCGCGCGACAGATGAGTTCGACTTCATTCCCATCGGGGTCGTCAACGTACATCGTGCGGCTGGCAAGCACGGGATGTTTCCCTCCACGCGGTTGGTAGCCCGCCGCCACCAGCGCGGCCAGTTGCGCGTCGAATTGATCCTCAGGCAACTCCAGTGCCAGGTGGTGGAGCTGATAACCGGAGGGCCGGCTTTTGATCTCGTCTGGCTTGGGGACCAGCACGATCATCTGCGGGATACCAGCGTTCCCCTCGCCCGCTTTGAGGAAGACGTTGGGCAACTGAGGGGGCGAGATGGTCTCTAACCCTAGCAAGTCGCGGTAGAACTGGAGGGCTTTCTCCTTGTCGGCGGTCCAGAGCACGATCTCGGAGATACCAACGATGTGAGACATACCGTTCCTCCCGTGAAGCAGCGCGAATTGTGCCGGGTTGATGATAGGTGAATCCGCCGAGTTCGAAAAGCAGCCCCGCGTTTCGCCCTTCTTGCCGGGCGGTCGAGAACGAGAAGATCGCAACCACGAACGAGTCCACAACCAAAAAGCGCGCGGCGGCCTGCCGAATCGGGCAGGCCGCCGCGCGCTGAGGAGTGGGCACCGAAGCCCGGCGTTTCACAACGAGGAGGCCATCGTCCCTCCTCCCGAGCTCTTACTCGGTCTGCTCCTCATCACCCCGATCAACCCTGGCCCAACGCTTACCCCCGCCAGGGTTATGGCCGTGGCCACTATATTCGCTGTTGCCTTCGCCCATCGGTTGCGGGGCCGGAGCCTCCTCAGGAAAATCGTCCTGACCTTCGCCTTCCCACTGTTGTTTATTCCAAGGTGGGACTTCATCGCGTGGCGCCGCCTCGCGGGGAAGATCGTCCTGACCTTCGCCTTCCCACTCGGTGCGGTCCCATTCGTCGCTACGATCGCGGTTGACAGTCATGTGATTCCCCCTTCTTCGCAGAAGGGCTAGTTCGCCCTTCGCAGGCGCACGACACAACAGGATGTGCACCTGCCTACTTGCCAAGCAAATCTCGTGCCAAAAATGGCAGCCGCGTGGCTGCAAAGCGGAATCAGGGCAGCTGTAGGAACACCGGGCGGGGAAATCGGGAGGTGGGCGCTCGCATCACAGAGACCGGACGCCTCACGACGAGGGTATGATCTGCCAGGCGTGCCCCTCAGGGTCGGCGACCAGGAGCCGGCCACCCGCCGCCTCGATGAGGGTACCGCCGGCAGCCAGCAGGTGCTCGCGCCAGGCAGACAGGTCGGGTGGTTCCGCCGTGGCACTGCGCACCTCGAGGCTGAGAGTGAATGCTTCGCCAGGTGAGGGCTG
>DOUV01000158.1:4360-4528 GCA_003520455.1 Chloroflexota bacterium
CCGCTGCCCCCGGCCACGAGTTCAAAGGCCAGGCCGGCCGCGTCGAAGAGCACGCTCCTGGCATCGCGTCCCACGATGGGCCAGCCGAAGGCGCGCGGGTAGAATCCGGCCTGGGCAGTGAGATCGGCGCAGCGCAGAGCGACGAAGCGCGGGCCGGCGGGGCGATTC
>DOUV01000961.1:0-3497 GCA_003520455.1 Chloroflexota bacterium
CGCCGGGCGCGGCGGCGCTGGCCTGGTCACGCTGGCTGTGCCGGGCCTCATCGCCCCGACCCTGGCGGCCAAGAGCGAGTTGACGAGTATGACCTGGTTCGTGCTCCCGCACGACCTGGGTGCGCTGACGCCGGATGCACTGAAAGTGTTACGCGAGAAGCTTCCTGGCTACGACGCGCTGGCCCTGGGGATGGGGGTGGGCCAGGAGGAGGTCACCCAGCGCTTCATCCACGGCTTGCTCGGGTTGAAAGCCGCGGGCGAGCATGGCCGTGCCGCGATCGGTTTCGTGCGGGCGCGTAGCGACCGCGAGGAGGGCGAGGAGCAACTGGTGTTGCCTCCCACCGTCCTCGACGCCGATGGGCTCAACGCCTTGGCGGCCGCCGAGGCCGAGTGGTGGATGCATCTCCCGCCACAGCGGCTCGTGCTGACACCCCACCCGGGGGAGATGAGCCGCCTCACGGGCCGAGAGACCGCCGACATTCAGAGGCATCGCCTGGACGTGGCCCGCGAGCAGGCCGAGATCTGGGGCCAAGTCGTGGTGCTCAAAGGCGCGCACAGCGTTATCGCCGCGCCAGATGGCCGCGCCACTTTCTCCCCGTTCGCGACCGCGACGCTGGCCACAGCCGGCACCGGCGACGTGCTGGCGGGTGTGATTGCCGGCCTCCTGGCCCAGGGGCTGGAACCCTACGATGCCGCTCGATTTGGCGTCTACCTCCATGGCCTGGCCGGGGCGCTCATGGCCGATACCATGCCGGTTGCGCTCTCCAGCGACTTGCCCGGCTTTCTCACAGATGCATGGGCGCTCCTGGCCGGTGCTTGATGCCCGGCTCCGTGGCGCAACCCTCCGACAGCCCCGTGCATCGAGGGCGGCCCGCTCTTCGTGATGCGTGGGGTGCGACCGTGGTGGAACCGCTCAGGATGCGGCACGGATCATGGCTCTCAACTCGAAGCGATGCACCGATCCATCGTTCATGTGGAAGGATGGCAATCCCATGACTATCCCTACACTGGGTGAAGCGACCATTCGCCAGAACGCCTCTGATGAGACGTTCCTCCGCGGCCAGGCTTATGAACGCCAGGGCGCTGTGACCTCACTGGTTCAGCGCGGCAGCGAGTTGGAGGCCCTGGTCGAGGGCAGCCAGTATGAGCCCTACCGGGTTCGCATCACTTTCGATGCCGGTGGCGTCATCGCGGCAGTGTGTAGTTGCCCCTACGACTGGGGCGGCTGGTGCAAACACATCGTCGCGGCGTTGCTGGCCTGTCTCCACACACCCGAAGAGATCGAGGAGCGCCCGGCGCTCGCCGAGCTGCTCGCCGATCTCGACCGTGAGCAGTTGCAGAGCCTGCTGTTGAGCCTGGCAGCCCGCAGCCCCGACCTGGCCGACGCCATCGAAGGTCAGCTTGCCTTACTTCAACCGGCGATCGCCGAGGCTCAGCCCACGCCGGGCAGCGGGGCGGCCCCGCGCCGCACGCCGGTGGATCCCCAGCCGTTCCGACGCCAGGTGCACGCTATTCTGCACTCCCTGGATCGGATGCGCCGCTCCGAAGCCTACTGGCACGGCAGTGAGGTGGTAGGTGAGATCCGCCAGTTGCTGGAACAGGCCCACACGTTTACTATCGCCGGGGACGGGCGCAACGCCCTCGCGATCCTGGAAGCGATCACCGAGGAGTACGTGGAGGAGTGGACGATGCTGGACGACTCGGACGGCGAGGCCGGCGGGCTGCTTGCGGACTTGGGACCCTTCTGGACCGAGGCGCTCCTGACGGCCGACCTGACGCCGGCCGAGCGCGGGACGTGGGCGTGGAAATTGGAGCAGTGGCAGGGTGAAATCAGCCAGTACGGCGTGGACGATGTGTTCGGCGCCGCCATCGCTGCGGCCGAGCAGGGGTGGGATTCCCCGCCGCTGCAGCGCGTTCTTCAGGGTGAGATCACCGAGCTGGGCGCCTGGGAGGATGAAGCGCCCTGGTACGCTGATGATCTGGCCCTTGCCCGGCTCAATGTGTTGGAGCGCCAGGAGCGCTATCAGGAGTATCTCTTCCTCGCCGAGGCCGAAGGGCAGGTGGAGCTCTCCCTTGCCATGTTGGTGCGGTTGGGGCGCGTGCAGGAGGCGGTGGAGAAGGGGCTAAAGTTCCTGCGCACGCCAGATCAAGCCCTCGCGCTCGCCACAGTGCTGCGTGAACACGAGGACCTCGACGGGGCCCGCCGGCTCGCCGAGCACGGCCTGACCCTCGAAGGCCGAAAAGGTCTGCTGGCCGCCTGGCTGTCCGACCTCGCCAGCGGCCTGGGCGATACGGAGCTGGCGCTCCGGACCGCGGTAATCGCCTTCCGGGAAGCGCCAAGCCTGAGCGCCTATCTCAAGGTGCAGGAGCTGGCGGGCGAGCGTTGGCCCCAGCTGCGCGCGGACCTGCTAGACCACTTGCGCCAGATCACCGGCTACATCCCGCAGGCCCAGGTGGACGTCTTCCTCCACGAGGGGCTGATTGACGATGCAATCACGGCGGTCAGCAAGTGGGGCGGGTACGGCCTCCTCGAGCGGGTCATGGACGCCGCCCTTGAACAGCGGCCGGACTGGGTCATCGAGGCCGCATGCCACCAGGCCGAGCGCATCATGGACGCGGGCAAGGCCGATGCCTACCACCATGCTATGGAGTGGCTCAAGCGGGCGCGGTCGGCCTACCGCCTGGCCGGTCGCGAGGCTGAATGGCGGACCTATCTGCAGGAGATCCGCACCCGGCACGGCCGCAAGTACAAGCTTATGGGAATGCTGAAGGGACTGTGAAGGCAGCCGGTGCCCACTGGGGCACCGGATATGAGTGCGCGGTCCTCTCCTCAAGCGGGAGCCGGAAGTGGTGGTGATCCATTCGAAGGAGGAAAGGCTGCGATGATTGACGACCCGGCCAGGACCAAAGAACTTATCGGGAGGATGGAAGCCCAGGTGCCGATTCCGGCTCGTCCGACCAGTTCGCTGGTTCGGGTGATGCGGGACAAAGGGGCCAAATTCTCGCGGGACCGGATCCTGTACATCAAACGGATCTTCTACGGCGGTGATGAAGGTGGCATCTTGTGTGACGTGACTCCCTCAGAAGAGTCAACAGAGGCCTACGTCGTCTCACTCACCCACCTGGAGATTCCCTCACGCCACCCGCTGGCCCGCGAGATTCGCGCGTACCAGCGGGAGCGGGTGCGACGGATTCGAGCAGCCGGGAGCTCGAGCCAGAGCCGATCACCGGAGAGTTGACGAAGTTGTTCGCTCATAGTGGGCTACGGTGGCTTGGATGCCAGGCACCACACTCTGGGCTGGCGTGAAACCTGCTGGGCGATGGTGCAGGCCGTCCTTCTGTTTCACGGATCACGACCCGCTCAACCAGCATTGAACCAGCGCATGCGATTCCACTATAACAGGAGTTACGCGGTGCGAGGTGGTGATTCAAGGTTGATGGCTCAAAGAAGCGGCATTTGGCTTGTAGTGCGTGCTTTAGCGCGCTGAAGCGCGCAC